>NZ_NOXY01000027.1:0-277305 GCF_002258735.1 Rhodococcus sp. WWJCD1 | reverse complement strand
CCGCTCGTGTACCCCGAAAGGCCTTACCGCTCGACTTGCATGTGTTAAGCACGCCGCCAGCGTTCGTCCTGAGCCAGGATCAAACTCTCCGTAAAAGACCTGCGAAACAACGGACCCAAAAGGACCGTGAATCAGTCAAAGACATCAAGTCAAATCACTAGCAAATAAACTCAACTAGCATTTTCAAACAACACCCGACAACAACCACCACAAGCGGATGGCTGATACATCGAATGCTTTCACCAAACAAAAATTCGGCACTGACATTCATCGACACACTGTTGAGTTCTCAAAGAACACGCACGCACCATTCAACAACGAGCAGATGCTCGTAGATGTCCGGGGCAACCGTTCCAGCTTAGATCAGATGATCGAGCACAGTCAAACTGGCTTCTCATCCAAGGAAGTCGAACCTTGCGGCTCCACCCTCCATGTTGTCGAAAGCGAACTCCACTTCGCTCAGGCCTTGCGGTCTGGGCTGGCGTCCGTGTCGCTCTGACCTGGACAAAGTTACGCCCCGGATAACAACGCGTCAAATCCCCAGGTCGTTCACACGCGAACCGTGTGAACAGCCTGGTCGCAACTGTTCAACTACCCACCTGACGGGCGTCGTAACCAAATTACATGGATGTGACTCCGGCCACTGACAACCCGCGAAGCTAGCTCGAGACCCGCGCGCCTGCGAAGTTCCGCTTTCCGCGTCGAACCACCAGCCACCGTCCGTGCAGTAGATCGTCCGCTGTGGGCGTCCAGTCCTCGTCGGAAATCTTGACGTTGTTGACCGATGCGCCGCCCTCCTTGACCGCACGCCGGGCCGCGCCTTTGCTTTCGCTCAGTCCCGTGGCGACAAGCAGATCCACGATGGTGTTCGGAGCACCGACCTCGATGTCGGCCACAGATGCTTCCTGCAACGCGGCGGCGAGAGTCTTCTCGTCGAGTTCTGCCAGTTCTGCACGTCCGAAAAGTGCCTGACTGGCGAGCTCGACCGATCGAGTCGACTCTTCCCCGTGTACGAGGGTGGTCATTTCTGCGGCGAGACGTTTTTGAGCCTCGCGCGCGTGCGGACGCTCCGAAGTGGCGACTTCGAGTTCGGCCAACTCCTCCTTCGACAGGAAGGTGAACCAACGCAGGTACTTCACGACGTCCGCGTCACCGGTATTGACGAAGTACTGGTACCAGGCGTACGGGCTCGTCATCTCCGGGTCGAGCCACAGGCTGCCGCCACCGGTGGATTTGCCGAACTTCTTTCCATCGGCAGACGTGACCAGGGGAACGGTCATTGCGTGGACCGACTCGGCATCCTGGCGTCTGTTCAGTTCCACACCGGCAATGATGTTGCCCCACTGATCGGAGCCACCGATCTGAAGACTGCAGCCGTACTCACGGCGAAGCTGTACGTAGTCGTTGGCCTGCAACAGCATGTAGCTGAACTCGGTGTACGACATTCCGTCGCTCTCGAGCCTGTTCTTGACCGTCTCGCGTGCGAGCATCACGTTGATCGAGAAATGCTTGCCGATATCGCGTAGAAAATCGATGGCGGACAGCTCGCCCGTCCACGACAGATTGTTCACCACCACCGCACCCGTGGGGCTGTCGTCCAAGTCGACGAAACGCTCGAGCTGACCTCGAATTCGCGTTGCCCACTCGGTGACGACCTCGGGAGAATTCATGGTCCGCTCCCCCACGTCGCGAGGGTCACCGATCAGTCCCGTCGCTCCGCCGGCGAGAATGATCGGCCGATGTCCGGCCCGCTGAAACCGCTTGAGAGCGAGCAACGGCACCAAGTGCCCTGCGTGCAGCGACGGACCGGTCGGATCGAAACCGGAATACAGCGTGATCGGACCCTCGGACGTCGCCTCCCTCAGCGCGTTCACATCGGTGGACTGCGCGATCAGTCCGCGCCAGGTCATTTCGTCGATGATGTTCTCACTCACGACGTCGATCTTCCCGCATGCACGCATCGACCCGTCGGTCAGGCCTCCAGGCCACCGGGCACCGCGGCGCGGGGACTGCGTTTGTAGCTCGATACCGCCGAAGATCCACGAATCCAGAAGCGCCACGGTCGGTCAGCTGCCAGACTCACCCCGACGCGTGGGCCGGACGCGACAGCCTGCTCCGGCAGCGGGTGCGGGAGTAGCTGGAGGGTGACGGCGGACGAGGCGTCGAACAGTTCCGTTCCGTTGTCCGCCAGCGAGACGCCCAAGGCTCGACCGAGATTGCCCGGCCCGCGGCCCCACCCGGCCTCCACCCGTGCAGATCGTGGACTGCGGCCGGCGCGCCTGCCCTCGACGATGTCATGACCGGCCACCACTTCACCCGCCCGGAGTAACACGGCGGCGGCCGTCCCGTCCGGACCGCAGCTGACATTCATGCACAAGTGCATGCCGTAGCTCAGGTAGACGTACAGCCGCCCCGCCGGCCCGAACATCACCTCGTTGCGAGGTGTCGAACCACGGAAGGAATGCGCCGCCGGGTCGGGCCACGGACCGTCGAGTGGACCGCCGTATGCCTCGACTTCCACGATGCGCAAGGACACTTCACCTGCGTGGACGGTTCCCCCGAGAATGCGTCGGGCTGCGTCGTCCGGGTCTCCGCTTTCCAAGTCAGCGACGTTCACCCATCCCATGATGCTGCGCCCTTGACCACCACGCGCCGACAGGGCTATGACTTCACCATCCGATGAAGTCTGGAGGGCCCACATGGCGTTCACGGGGGAGCATGCTGTCGAGGTGACAGGGCTGACGGTTCGCCGAGGCGAGCGAACAGTGCTGCGCAATCTATCCCTGACAATCCCTCGCGGTGCCATCACCGGACTTCTCGGTCCTTCGGGCTGCGGGAAGACGACGTTGATTCGCGCAATCGTCGGCACTCAGATCGTGGCAAGCGGAACCGTGACGGTTCTCGGATCACCGGCCGGCTCCGCATCGTTGCGTCGCACAGTCGGGTACGTGACCCAGGCACCGAGTGTCTACCGCGACCTCACCGTTCGTGAGAACGTGCAGTACTTCGGGTCGCTGTACGGTCGCGGCCGCGCAGAGGTGGCTTCCGCGATCGAGGCAGTGGGACTCGCCGATCACGCGGCGTCGCGTGCAGGCGAACTCTCCGGTGGACAGTTGGGACGGGTCTCGTTGGCCAGTGCGCTGGTCGCAGAACCAGAACTGCTGGTACTCGACGAGCCGACCGTCGGATTGGATCCGGTGCTTCGTTCGGAGCTGTGGTCGCGTTTCGCCGATCTCGCGAACGCAGGTACGACGGTGTTGGTCTCGAGCCACGTGATGGAGGAGGCGGAGCACTGCAGCCGGCTCGTGCTGATGCGTGACGGCTCAGTGCTGGCTCAATCGAGCCCGGACGCGTTGCTCGAGCAGACGAACGAAACGAATCTCGATCGTGCATTCCTCTCGATCATCAGATCGGCGGAGCAGCAATCGTGAACGCGAGGATCTACGCGGCGGGCACGGGGCGAATTCTTCGCCAGCTCAGAGCCGACCACAGATCGGTTGCCATGGTTCTGCTCGTGCCGTCTCTGCTGATGGTGTTGCTGTACTTCCTGTACCGCGACGTTCCCTCACCGCCGAACCAGCAGTCGCTGTTCGACAGGATCGCAATCACGATGCTCGGCATCCTGCCGTTCGTCGTCATGTTTCTGATCACGTCGATCTCGATGCAGCGCGAACGAACCTCGGGAACGCTCGAACGCCTGCTGACGACTCCGATGTCCAAGCTGGACCTGCTGGCGAGCTACGGCTCCGCGTTCTCGCTCGCCGCGGTGGGACAAGCCCTGCTCGCGTGCGCTGTCGCGTTCGGATTTCTCGGGCTCGACATCGAGGGCTCCGTTGCCTGGGTTCTGGTGATCGCAGTGCTTGCAGCAATGCTCGGCGTCGCGATCGGCTTGCTGTGCAGCGCATTCGCTCGCACCGAATTTCAAGCCGTTCAGTTCATGCCGGTCGTCGTGATCCCCCAGCTGTTCCTTTGTGGACTCCTGGTACCTCGCGGTCAGATGCCGAGCTGGTTGAGCGTCATCAGCAACGTTCTGCCGCTGAGCTACCTGGTGGACGCCCTGCAAGAGATATCCCATCACCCAGGCGTCACCGGGCGCACGTGGACCGATATCGCTGTGGTCGTGGCGTTCACCGTTGCCGCTCTGACCGGGGCGGCCGCGACACTACGTCGACGAACCCCGTGAGCAACCAGGCGGTCTAGGAGGTGGCGCGGGACAGAATCGACTCGTGCTCCGCGTCGTCGACATCACGCGCATCGTCGGCGAGCAGGACCGGGATGCCGTTCTCTATCGGATATGCGCGACGCAGTCGCGGGTTGTAGAGCAGTTCGCCCTCGACCAGCAACAGCGAGCCCTTGTCCACCGGGCACGCGAGAATGGAAAGCAGTGTCGAATCGATTGCCACAAGTGTCCTTCGTTCTGCTCCGACCGAGTCGGAGTGATGTACTCGACCACGCTACCGAACGAGCCGTCACCGGCAGGCTCCACTCCTCATTTTCGAGTCGTTCCTCCTAGGAGGACTTTTCGGTGGACTCGCCCCCACCCACAAAACGCTCGGCAACAACAGCTTTGGTCAAACGGCGGTAACTGTTCGACTCCGAGTCGTAGAACCACGACCGGGCACTGGGCGTCGGGATGCCCGCTTCCTTCAGCGCCGTCGCATTGGGCCGATACGCGCGACCCACCGGGATTTCGGACACTACGTGCACAATTGCCGGACGCTCGGCCGGGAGCAGCGCACCGAGCGTATCCGTCAATGCACGAGCGGTGATCACTGCTTCGGGTTGCAGAGAGATGGCGCAGACAGCAACCTCGGTGGCAGCCGCATCGACACGAACCGACCGTGGACGATCGACGGCGACGTGTACGCCGTAGACCACAGCCGAATCCACCTGGTCGAGATCGCCGACAGCATCGACGATGGGCTGGGTGTAGACCGGGCCGCACGCCGAACGTACGACGGTGTCCTTGCGGTCGATCAGCCAGTAGTCTCCGTCGGAATCGCGTCGGAAGAGATTCTCGGTGGGAATCCATGCGTCCGTGGGCTCGAAGACACCGCGCATCACATGGCTGGTCGCTTCGCCCTCGCCGCTCGGTCGACCCAAGAGCAGCCCGATCTCGTCGTCGCGGCACTGCCGAACGAAACCGTCGTCGTCCTCTTCGAGTCGGCAGGTGATCGGGTCGTAGGCCGCAAGGGCAACCCGGGCACTGCCGGGCAGGGGGCGGCCTTTCGAGCCGATCTTCGATCCAGCCACGTTGGCCAGAATGACGTCGTTCTCGGTCGATGCGTAGAACTCGAGCACCCGAGCAGGGCTGAATCGTGCCAGTGTGCGGCGCCACAATCCGACCGGCATGCCGGAGCCGATGAACAGGCGGACCGGATGGCCGGAATCCACCGGGAAACGACCGTCGTCGAGGATCTGCCGCATCATCGTCCACGTGTAACTGACCACGGTCACGCCGTAGCGGTAGACCTCTTCACTGAACCGCTCGGGGTCGAGACCACGGGAGAGCGCAATCCGCGAGCCACCCGCGAGCGCGCCACCGATCGTGACCAGAATTCCCGCCGAATGATGCAGCGGAGCAAGGCAATACACGGTATCGCCAGGGCCGAGCGCGGCCGTGGTAGCGGTGCCGAAGGCCGAGAGTGCCCAGCGGTGATTGGTGATGTACCGGGGCTCGAGACCACGATCGGTCGTCGTGAACAGGACCATGGCCAATTCACGAGCGCGGCCCGGATCGGGCTCGTACCACTGCGGCAAACGCACAGCATCGGGATCGATGGCCTCGAGATCGGTCACCTCGTATCCGTTCGGTATCTCGAGTCGACGCGTCTCACCGCCACCCAGTACCAGAACATTCGGTGTCACCGGGACTGCCGCCGCTACGTTCTCGGGATCTGCGATCACGGTATCGACATCGACCGTCCGCAGTGCTGCAGTCAGGTCGCTGCCCGGCTGCAGCAGAACCGGCACTGCCCCGATCCTCGACAGCGCAGCCATGGCGGCCAACGCACTGGGGCGCGTCTCCATCAGCACTCCGATGCGCGACGCAGGACGCACCCCGACACTGATCAGACCGCGAACGACGTTGTCGATGCGGACGTTGACCGCGTCGTAGGTGTGCACGCGGTCGTCGAACAGGAAGCACTCGCCGTTCGGCGATTTACGTCCCTGCTCGGCGATCAAGCGGCCCAACGAGACTCGACTGTGCGGCTGCATCTGTCCGAGCCGCGCGAGCCGCGGCAGCGTACGCACGGCCTCGGACGAAATTTCACGGGTACCTCGTACAGCGCCGGTCGCTGCCGATGCCAGCCCCCGGCCGACGCCGACACCGACCTCGGCAATGGAGGCTGCCGTGTGGATCAGTCGATTGGTGATCGACACACCGCTGTCGGAATCGCTGTGGTCCTCGCGCTCCATCACGCGGACAGCCTCGGGCTTCGGTCCGAGATCCTCACGCCACCGAATCCAGTTGCCCGTCGTCGGCCACGTCTGTGCAGCTGCCGTACTGCCGACCACGAGGCCGAAATGGCCTGCGCGCAAGGTAGTTTCGAAGACCTGTGCGCGCGGAGCCGCTCGCTGGATGCCGCGTACGGCCAAGGGTTGACCGATGTCGTCGACCTCACCGACGAAGGCCAGCACCGGCACCGTCAGTTCGGCCAGAGTCAACAATCTGTCCTTGATGACAAACCCGCCGGTCATCATGCGGTTGTGCACGACGAACTGCTTCAGCAGCTCCGCCACGGCCGGGCCGGACCATGCCACCCACCCGTCCATCGCCAGAAAGCGTCGCTGCGGCTCGCGCGGCAACAATGCCTCACGGTCGTGCAACTGTCGAAGGAAATCCAGGCGGGACCGAACGGTTTTCGCCGGATCGAGGAGTTGAAATCCCGTCCGCGCCATCCAGCCCGAGACGGCCAGCCGGGTGAAGACATGATCGGCGAGAAACTCTGCGCCCCGGGTGGCCACGCCGGCCGGGATTCCCAGCGGCAACCCGGCCAACGTGTCGACGGGAGCCCCGAACGTGATGAGGCTGGCCAGGTTTCGTCCACCCCGATAGGCAGCAGCCTGGTAGCAGAACATTCCGCCCTGCGAGTAGCCACCGAGGTGAACGTCTCGGCCGGTGTGCTCGTGCACCTTGTCGACGACCTCGCTGATCGCCACGACATGATCGGCGAGAGTACGGCTCCACCCGCCCTCTTCGGTATCGGGTGAACCGAAATCGACCACCCATGGATCCAGGCCCATGCCGTGCAGAATGCCGGCCGCACCCTGATCGGTCGTGACGTCGTAGACGTCGGCGGACACCATCATCGGCGGAATGAGCACCACAGGAGGACTATCCGCAGGCACGTCGTCGGGGAAGTACCGGCGCAACCGATACATGGGCTCCCGGTCCATCACCCGGAACGGCGACGGGTCCACCTCGGTTTCGAGACCACCGAGACGAATGACCTCGAGACCGTTCTGGGCCGTGGCGATGGCACGGCGCAGTGGACCACGTACGGCGTCTGCATTCAGTCCCACAACTACACTCCTGCGTTCGGCCCCGACGGAACGACCGGCATCGGTCTTCACGTGACGAAAGCTTCTCACATCACATTCGACGGAACCGGCGTGGATGTCCCTTGCTCACCTAGTGTTGCAACACCGGTTCCTCGGCCCACGCACGAAGCGTCGAGGCTGTCGCCCGCACACCACCGAGCTGATGCGCCACCTGGACCGCGGCTGTGCCGCCGCGAGCATCACGCGACGAAATGGAACCCTCCACCGTGAGCACCTCGCGAACATCCGGAGTGAGCGCCGGATCGATGGCGGCCAGCTCGTCATCGGTCAGATCGACCAGCCCCACGCCCCGCGCTTCCGCCGCCCGGACGCACGCTCCGGCTGCCTCGTGGGCAACGCGGAAGGCAATCCCCTGTCGCACCATCCACTCTGCGATATCGGTGGCGAGTGTGAAACCGGCCGGTGCCAGCTCGGCCATGCGTTCGGTGTGGAACTCGAGCGTCGCGGTCAATCCGGTGAGCGCCGGGAGCAACAACTCCAGCTGCGCCACCGAATCGAACACCGGCTCCTTGTCTTCCTGAAGATCGCGGTTGTAGGCCAACGGTTGAGCCTTGAGCGTGGCCAACAGACCGGTCAGATTGCCGATCAGGCGGCCGGTCTTGCCGCGAGTCAGCTCCGCGACGTCCGGATTCTTCTTCTGCGGCATGATGGAACTGCCCGTCGACCAAGCGTCGGCCAGTGTCACGTATCCGTATTCGGGCGTACTCCACGAGATGACCTCCTCGGCGAACCGAGACAGATCCACGGCCGTCATCGCCAGTACGAACGCGGCCTCCGCAGCGAAATCGCGCGAGGACGTGGCGTCGATCGAGTTCTCGGCGGACGACTCGAACCCGAGCTCGGCCGCGATCTTCTCCGGACTCAGCCCGAGCGACGAACCGGCGAGCGCACCGGAACCGTAGGGCGACACCGCCGCTCGCTTGTCGAAGTCCTCGAAGCGCTGGACGTCCCGCAACAGCGGATGAGTGTGCGCGAGCAGATGATGCGCGAGCAGCACCGGCTGCGCTGCCTGCGAATGAGTCTTGCCCGGCATGACGGCCGTCGGATGCGACGCAGCCTGAGTCGCCAGGGCGTCGACCACGTCGAGAACTCCGACCGAGACCCGGCGGACCGCGTCGCGGAGCCACATTCGGAACAGCGTCGCCACCTGGTCGTTGCGCGATCGGCCCGCACGCAGGCGTCCACCGACCTCGGGTCCGACGCGATCGATGAGACCACGTTCGAGGGCGCCGTGCACGTCCTCGTCGGTCTCGGCTGCCGCGAATGCACCCGAGTCGACGTCGTCGGCGAGGCGTTGTAAACCGTCGAGCATGGTCTCGAGGTCCTGCGGGGTGAGCAGTCCGGCACCGTTCAGCACGCGGGCATGGGCCATCGATGCTCGGATGTCGTAGGGCGCGAGTACCCAGTCGAAGTGCGTCGACTTGCTCAGAGCCGCCATCGCTGCGGCCGGTCCGGATGCGAACCTGCCGCCCCAGAGCGAACCTTCGTTGGTTCCGTGTGCGCTGTCCGAGGTTGTCACAGGCCCAGGTCCCGCTTCGCTGCGATCTTCGAGGACAGGCCGTGCAGCTGCACGAATCCCTTGGCCGCGGACTGGTCGAACGTGTCGCCCTCGTCGTAAGTAGCGAGATTGAAGTCGTACAGCGACTCGCCACTACGACGGCCGTTGACGATGATGCCTCCAGCGTGCAGCACCAGACGGATGTCGCCGGACACATGCTCCTGCGTGTGTTGGACGAACGTGTCGAGAGCACCCTTGAGCGGGGAATACCACAGCCCGTCGTACACCAGCTCGGCCCACTTCTGGTCGGTGTGGCGCTTGTAGCGGCCCAGTTCGCGCTCGAGGGTCACGTGCTCGAGCTCCTCGTGCGCGCGGATGAGCACCATGGCGCCCGGGGCCTCGTAGATCTCCCGACTCTTGATGCCCACGAGCCGATCCTCGACGACGTCCAAACGCCCGACACCCTGCGCGCCCGCCCGAGTGTTGAGCTCCTGAATCGCTTCGAGTACCGAGACCGGACGACCGTCGATCGCGACGGGACGACCCTTGTCGAACGAGACGATGAGCTCGTCCGGAGCCTGGAAGTTGACCGTCGGATCCTCGGTGTAGTCGTAGACGTCCTTGGTCGGCGCGTTCCACAGGTCCTCGAGGAAACCGGTTTCGACTGCGCGTCCCCAGACGTTCTGGTCGATCGAGAACGGCGACTTGGTGGTCACGTTGATCGGGATGTCGTTCTCTTCGGCGAACTTGATGGCCTTCTCGCGGGTCCATGCGTAGTCGCGGACGGGTGCCAGCACCTCGAGCTCGGGGGCGAGCGTGTTGAAGCCGACCTCGAACCTGACCTGATCGTTGCCCTTGCCTGTGCACCCATGTGCAACAACGGTTCCGCCGTGAGCCCGCGCGTTCTCGACGAGGTGCTTGACGATCAACGGACGGCTGATGGCCGACACCAGCGGGTAGCGATCCATGTACAGAGCATTGGACTGCACCGTCGGCAGGCAGTACTCGTCCGCGAACTCGTCCCGGGCATCGACAACGACGGATTCGACTGCGCCGCAATCGAGTGCACGCTGACGCACGACGTCCATGTCCTCGCCGCCCTGCCCGAGATCGATGGCGACAGCGACGACCTCCTTGCCGGTCTCCCGCCCGATCCAGCTGATGGCGACAGAGGTGTCGAGTCCGCCGGAATAGGCGAGGATGACGCGTTCGGCCATGGTGTTCAAGCTCCTTCGTTGTTCTGGTTGCGCATGATGGGTAACCGGATCTCAGTTACCGCGTCGAGCAAGCTTTTCGATCTTGTCCGCGACCTGGCCACCGGTGTGTGGCTCGCGGGCTATCAACAGAATCGTGTCGTCTCCTGCAATGGTCCCGACGATCTCGGGCATTGCTGCACGATCCAGAGCGCTGGCCAAGTAATGCGCTGCGCCTGGCGGTGTTCGGAGCACGGCCTGGTTCCCGCTGTGATCGGTGGACACCAACAACTCCCCCAGCAACTTCAGGAGGCGGTCGGTGCCACCGGACACCCCGCGGACCGGGCTGCCGTCCTCGGGCACGACGTACACGCCCACTCCACCGTCCGGGGCGCGCAGTTTCACCGCACCCAATTCCTCGAGATCCCGCGAGAGCGTGGCCTGAGTGGTGTCGATCCCCTCGGCTGCGAGCAACGACGCCAGCTGCGGTTGACTGCGTACCTGATGCGTGGCCAGCAGCGCAATGATTCGCGCCTGCCTGCCCGCCCGGGTCGACGCGGTCAACGGCACCGCACTGACGTCCTCGCTCATGGTCGCTGAGCCTTGTCGAGGAGCCAGACCAGCAGTGCCTTCTGCGCGTGCAGACGGTTCTCCGCCTCGTCCCACACGACGCTCTGTGGACCGTCGAGCACCTCGTCGGTGATCTCCTCGCCGCGATGTGCTGGGAGGCAGTGCAGCACAACAGCGTCGGACTGGGCTTTGGACAGGAGATCGGAGTCGATTCGATACGGCCGGAAAGGGGCGACACGATCGAGACCGTCGTTCTCCTGACCCATCGAGGTCCAGGTGTCGGTGACCAGCGCGTCGGCACCGGCTGCGGCCTCGGCCGGATCCTCGGTGACGGTGATGGTGGCCCCGGTTTCCTCGGCGCGCGCACGGGCGGCGTCGAGAACGTATCCGAGCGGCACGAAATCCTTGGGCGCGGCGATCCTGACGTTCAGCCCTGCCGTCACTCCGCCGATGAGCAGCGAGTGCGCCATATTGTTGGCACCGTCACCGAAATATGCCAACGTGCGCCCCTTCAGGTTCCCCTTGTGCTCGATCAGGGTCTGCAGATCGGCGAGTACCTGGCACGGGTGGAATTCGTTCGACAGGGCGTTGACGATGGGAACCGTTGCGCCGGTGGCCATCTGCTCGAGCCGCTTCTGCCCGAAGGTGCGCCACACGACGGCCTCGACGTAGCGCGAGAGCACCCGGCCGGTGTCCTGCAGCGTCTCTTCGCGACCGAGTTGCGTATCGCTTCCGGTGACCACGACGGCATGCCCGCCCAGTTGCGCGATGCCCAGTTCGAAGGAGAAGCGAGTCCGGGTGGAGTTCTTCTCGAAGATGACGCCGATACCCTTCGGCCCCTCGAGCGGGCGCTTCGAGAACGGCGCACGCTTGAGTTCGGCAGCCAGAGCGAGGATCTCGGCCTGCTGCTGTGGGGTGACGTCGTCGTCTCGGAGAAAGTGCTGAACGGTCATGGCTGATGAGCCTCCTGTGCTGCGTCGAGAATTGCCGGTAGTGCCGTCACGAACGACGCGGCTTGCTCTTCGGTGATGATCAGTGGTGGTGCGAGTCTCAGCACATCGGGCTGCGCCGCATTGAGAAGAAAGCCTGCATCTCGCGCGGCCGCCTCGGCCGCCGGTGCGATCGCAGCGGTGAGCACGACTCCCAGGAGGAGCCCCGATCCCCGGACATGGCTGACGAGAGGATGTTCGAGGGCCTCGATGGAGTGAGCGATGGTCTTGCCGATGCTGTCGGCGTGAGAGAGGAGATCCTCGTCGGCGATGGTGCGCAACACCGCAAGCGCGGCAGCGGCACACACGGGATTACCACCGAACGTGGTGCCGTGCTTACCCGGATGCAGCAGTTCCCCCGCGGCTCCGATACCGATGCACGCACCGATGGGAAGGCCACCGCCCAGGCCCTTAGCGAGTGTGATCACGTCGGGCACGATGCCGACCGACTGATGTGCGTAGAA
Organism: Rhodococcus sp. WWJCD1; assembly: GCF_002258735.1. Lineage (NCBI taxonomy): Bacteria > Bacillati > Actinomycetota > Actinomycetes > Mycobacteriales > Nocardiaceae > Rhodococcus > Rhodococcus sp. WWJCD1. Next base: position 265,025 of record NZ_NOXY01000027.1, on the reverse strand, counting down.
CCACCCCGTTCGACCGATTCCGGTCTGCACCTCGTCGAGAACGAGCAACGCGCCGTGTTTCGCGGTGATCTCACGCGCAGCAAGGAGGTATCCCTCGGGCGGAACCACCACACCCCCCTCACCCATGATCGGTTCGAGAAACACTGCGGCGGTGTCGGAATCGACGACGGCCTCGAGCGCGGCCACATCGCCGTACGGCACGTGCTGCACGCCCGCGGGCATCGGCTCGAACGGAGTGCGCTTGTCGGGTTGTCCGGTGAGTGCAAGAGCTCCCATCGTCCGCCCGTGGAAGGACTTCTCGGCTGCCACGATGTTGGGACGACCGGTCAGGCGAGCGATCTTGAACGCTGCCTCGTTGGCCTCGGTTCCCGAGTTGCACAGGAACACTCGCCCGGTGGCCCCGGCACCGAGGTGCGCGAGCAATTGCTCTGCCAACGCGATACCGGGCTCTGTCGCATACAGATTCGAGGTGTGTCCCAGAGTGGACAGCTGCGTGTTGACCGCCTCGATCACCGCCGGATGGGCGTGGCCCAGGATGTTCACGGCAATACCGGCGAGAAGGTCGAGGTACTGCTTGCCGTCGGCATCGGTCACCACTGCACCGTCACCGCGCACGAGCGCCACACGCGGCACACCGTAGTTGTCCATCAGCGAATTCGACCACCGCTGTTGAAGATCGAGCGTGGACTCCGTGCCGGTCATGGCGTGACTCCTGACGTAGAAGAGTGATCGGGGGTGACCATGGTGCCGATCCCCTGGCCGGTGAACAGTTCCACCAGAACCGAATGTTCGACGCGCCCGTCGATGACATGTGCAGTCGGCACGCCTGCTCGAACGGCGCGCAGGCACGCTTCCATCTTCGGCACCATCCCGGCGTCGAGCGTGGGCAGCAACGCATCGAGCGCGGACGCATCGATCTCGGACGTCAGCGAGGTGCGATCGGGCCACGCGGTGTACAGACCCTCGACGTCGGTGAGCACGACCAGTTTTTCGGCACCGATCGCACTCGCCAGTGCGGCGGCGGCGGTGTCGGCGTTGATGTTGTGCACGACGCCGTCGCGGTCGGGAGCGATGGTGGACACCACCGGAATACGTCCGGCCGCAATGAGATCGAAGATCGCCTTCGGATCCACCGAGGTGACGTCGCCCACCAGACCGATGTCGGTCTGGTCGCCGTCGACGAGCACGGTTCGCCGGGTCGCGGTGAACAGGTGCGCGTCCTCGCCGGAGATGCCGACGGCATACGGCCCGTGACAGTTGATCAAGCCGACGAGTTCCCGGCCGACCTGCCCGAACAGCACCATGCGCACGACGTCCATGACCTCGGGGGTGGTGACGCGGAATCCGCCGCGGAACTCGCCCGCCAACCCGAGCCGGGTGAGCATTGCCGAAATCTGCGGTCCACCACCGTGTACGACGACGGGATGGATCCCGACGGTACGCAGGAACACCATGTCGGCGGCGAACGCCCGTTTGAGATCGTCGTCGATCATGGCGTTTCCGCCGTACTTCACCACGACGGTCTTACCCGAGAATCGTTGCAACCAGGGCAAAGCCTCGGCGAGAGTGAACGCTTTCTGCGCGGCCGTCAACTGGAGGGCTGTCGAGGTCATGACGAATACGCCGAATTCTCTTCGACGTACGCGTGCGACAGGTCGGTGGTTCGGATGGTGGCCGAACCGGCACCGAGACCGAGGTCTATGGTCACGGCGATATCGACACCGGACAGGTCGACCTCACGAGCACCCGGCGCGCCGACGCCGTCGATGCACACGGGATTGCCGTTGAACGACACAGCAATTCGGTCGGGATCGAGTTCGATCGGCGCGATACCGATGGCAGCGAGCACCCGTCCCCAGTTCGGGTCCGAACCGAACAGTGCCGTCTTGGTCAAGCTGTCCCTGGCAACGGTCCGTGCGCCGATCAGGGCCTCGTCCTCCGACATCGCACCCGACACGGTGATCTTCACTCGCTTGGTCACGCCCTCCGCGTCGGCCATCATCTGATCGGCCAAGTGGTCGCACACCGCAAGGACCGCGGCGTCGAGGTCGTCCTGAGACGGTGCCACTCCACTGGCCCCGGACGACAGCAGGAGCACCGTGTCGTTGGTCGAGGACGCGCCGTCGACATCGAGCCGATCGAAGGACAGCCGGGTGGCCGCACGCAGGGCCTTGTCGAGCTGTTCCGCGGTGGCGACCGCATCGGTGGTGATGACACTGAGCATCGTGGCCAGCGAGGGTGCCAGCATGCCGGCACCCTTGGCCATACCGCCGACGTTCCACTTGTCGGCGTGATGAATCGCCGCCTGCTTCGGCACGGTGTCGGTGGTCATGATCGCGTACGCCGCATCGGTACCACCCGAAATGCCGCCTGCGAGTTCGTGCACCACCTCGGTCACACCGGGCAGCAGCTTGTCCATCGGCAGCCGATCACCGATCAGACCCGTCGAGCACACGGCAACCTCGATGGCCCCGGTCTCCGAACCCCAGTTGCTCAGTGCGGACGCAACTTCCTCGGCCGTACGATGCGCATCCTGGAACCCCGGCGCACCCGTGCAGGCGTTGGCACCACCGGAGTTCAGAATCACCGCACGCAACCGCCCGGTGGAGAGCACCTGCTGGGACCACAGCACCGGAGCGGCCTTGACCTTGTTGCGGGTGAACACACCCGCCGCCGCGAAGTCGGGTCCTTCGTTGAACACCAGGGCCAGATCCGACCTGCCACTCACCTTGATACCGGCGGGAATTCCGGCCGCGCGGAACCCGGCGGGAGCGGTGACACCTTGAGTGCGGACCAGCTTCCCCGCGACCGTACCGACGGTCTCCGCCTCACTCCGAACGCTGCTCATGGCGCTACTCCTACGGTAGAGAGACCATCGGTCTCGGTGATTCCCAGTGCAAGATTCATGGATTGAACGGCGGCTCCCGCCGTTCCCTTGGCCAAGTTGTCGATGGCCGCAATGACGACGAGCAGGCCTGCGTCGGCATCGACCGACACGCTCATCTGTACGGCGTTCGACCCGATCACCGAACCGGTCTGAGGAAGGCGGCCGGCGGGAAGAACGTGCACGAAGGGTTCTGCAGCGTAAGCCTTTTCGTATACCTCGACCGCCTGCTCGGCAGTGGCAGTGGTGATCGCGGTACAGGTGGCCAGAATTCCGCGGGGCATGGGCGCGAGAACCGGCGTGAACGACACTGCAACCGCGCTCCCGGCAACGGCCGACAGATTCTGCACGATCTCCGGCGTGTGTCGGTGGGCACCCGCCACTGCGTACGCCCGAACCGAGCCCATCACCTCCGAGCCCAAGAGGTCGGCCTTGGGAGCTCGACCGGCACCCGATGTACCGCTCACGGCAACGATATTGACCCGCGGCTCGATGATGCCGGCGGCGACGGCCGGCGCGAGCGCGAGAGACGACACCGTCGGATAGCACCCGGGAACCGCGATGCGGGTCGCACCGACCAACCGCTCTCGGAGGCCCGGCAGCTCCGGCAACCCGTACGGCCAGCTGCCTGCATGCGGACTCTTGTAGTACTTCTCCCAGGCCGCACCGTCGGTGAGGCGGAAGTCGGCACCGCAGTCGATGATCACCACCGACTCTGGCAGCGCAAGTGCAAGCTCGGCGGACTTGCCGTGCGGGAGCCCGAGGAACACGACATCGTGGCCGGCCAGCTCGTCGACGGTGGTCGGACCGAGAACTCGGTCGGCCAGCGGCAACAGATGCGGATGGAACTCTCCGAGCGTGGACCCGGCATTGCCGCCGGCCGTCAGCGAACCGATGACCAGCGAACCGTCGCGCACCGCCGGGTGCCCGAGCAGAAGCCGAAGAATCTCACCGCCGGCATACCCACTTGCGCCCGCTACCGCAACGCGTCTCGGCGCGGCCTCCGAAATAGTCATGCGGTTTATTATGCAGCATCATGCAAGCTCATTCATGAACGGGTCCGGTGTGTCAGCTTCCGCCCATGGACTTACGGATCTCGTCGAGCTTCTTGCGGCCGGCTTCTTGACGCTCGTTCCATTGCTTGTCCAGATCTCGACCGGCCCGGGACTCCCGGTCCAGCTCTTCCGCTCCGACGGCCGTACCCGAGCGATTGTCCACTTTGTCGCGTACACCGTCCCAGGTGGGCACTCCGGATTCGGTGAAGCCGCCGACCGCGTCGCCTGTATACCCACCGCCTGCGCCCACGGGCATATCGTCGACCAATTCCGCATCGATGATGCCCGGCACCGTGCCGCCCAGTGGAGCCCCCGGCGGCGGATCTCCGAGCGGCTGATCGATCCGAGGCCTGGTGACCTGCGGAACATCGACATCGGGCACCGTTCCCGGTGGCGTACCACGATCGGGTCCAGTGGGTTCGGGCTCGACGGTGCCCAACTCCGCGGCCAATGCGGTCGCCGCAGCCGCCAACGGGGCCAGCCGCTGCCGACCGGCCACCGCCGCGAGGACGTCGTGCACAACTTGCAGATCGGACGCCGTGCCGTCTGCTCCGGATTCACTCATTCGTTGCTCCCGTCACCGTGGGCGTTCGTGACTCCACGCTACGGAACCGACGGTTCGGCCGCCGACAGATCAGCTACGCAGCTCGGCTCCGACGGCTTTGGCTGCCGCGTCCACTGCAGCATCGCGCGCAGCAGTGGCCTGATCCTCGGTCAACGTTCCGTCGGTTCCACGGAACCGCAGTGCGAAGGCCAGAGACTTGCGACCTTCGCCGACTTGTTCGCCCTCGTAGACGTCGAACAACCGGATCGATTCGAGCAGATCGCCGCCGCCGATCGTGAGCGCCGCCTCGACGGACGCCGCAGGCACGGAGGCATCGACCACTACGGCAACGTCCTGGAGCACCGCCGGATACGGCGACACCTCGGGGGCCGGGAGCGATTCGACAACAGGCAGAGCGCTCAGGCTCAGCTCCACGGCACAGGTACGCGGCGGCAAGCCTGCCCGCTCGAGGACCGCCGGGTGCAGTTCGCCTGCATATCCCACGACCTCGCCGTCGAGCAGTACCTCGGCACACCGACCGGGATGCCACGGAAGATGTTGAGCGGCACGAAGATCGACGTGAACGCCGGCCGCCTCGGCCACTGTGCGTACCGCAGCGAAGGCGTCGGCTGCATCGGCGGCGCGGCCCGGGCCCCATGGACCCGACAGCTCACGCTGACCGGTGAGCACCACGCCCACATGCACCGGCTGCGCCGGCAACGACCCTCGAAGCATGGCGATCTGGTCGTCGGTGGGACGACGATCCACCGGCAGCGCGTCCACCGCAGCAGTGGCATCGTGCCGAAGCACCACCTGGGCGATTCCGAACAGCGACACGTCACGCTGACCGCGGGCGATGTTTCGGCTCAGCATCTCGAGCAGTCCCGGCAACACGGTGGTCGCGAGCTCGGGGCGATCGGCCTCGAGCGGATTGAGCACCGAGGTGGTGGCACGCCGTGGATCGTCCTCGTCCAGACCCCAGGTGTCGAAGACGCCCTTGGGCAGGAACACCGGAGGAAGTACCTCGACGTAGCCGGAGAACGCGAGCGCCTTGCCGACCGCTCGTCTGCGCTTCTGCTCGGCGGTGAGGCCGCGACCGCCGGGGGCCGACGGCAGGACCGACGGGATCTTCTCGAGGCCCTCGAGACGCAGCACCTCTTCCACCAGGTCGGCACGTTGCACCAGGTCCGGTCGCCACGACGGCGGCGTCACGGTCAGTTGACCGTGCCCGGCATCGTCGACCGACACGTCGACTCTGCAGCCGATCTGCGTCAACCGTCGGGCAGCGGTTCCGTTGGGGTACTGCACGCCGGCGATTCGGTCGGGCAGATCGAAGTCCATCGTGACTGCCGGGTACTCGGCGGCCTCGCCGATGTCGGTCAACACCGGCTCGATCCGGCCACCTGCGATCTCGACCAGCAACTGTGCCGCACGATCGAGCGCGGCGACCGGAAGAGCAGAGTCCACGGTCCGCTCGAAACGCTTGCTCGCCTCGCTGGACAACTTGTGACGGCGACCGGTTCGGAACACCGCGAGCGGATCGAACGACGCTGCTTCGAGTACGACCTCGGTGGTCGCGTCGTCCACTTCGGTGGACTCCCCGCCCATGACGCCCGCCAACGAGATGGCTCCCGACCCGTCGGCGATGACGACGTCCTCAGGATCGAGTGACCGCTCGACTCCGTCCAGTGTCGTCAGCTTCTCCCCCGCGTTCGCGCGGCGGACGACGAGATCGCCGTTCAGCTTGGCCGCATCGAACGCGTGCAGCGGCTGGCCCAGCTCGTGGAGCACATAGTTGGTGACATCGACAGCAACCGAGATCGGGCGCACGCCGGCCAGAAGCAGGCGACGCTGCATCCACCACGGAGTGGTCGCCGCGGGATCGATGCCGACGATCTTGCGCAACGCGAATCGTGATGCGCCCGAGTTCGATTCGACGGTGACCGACCATGCCTCACCGGTGACCTCGGTGGGCGTCGTCCGCGCCGGGTCCACATAGGGCAAGTCGAAGCTGCACGCCAGCTCACGGGCCAGTCCGCGGACAGAAAAGGCGTAACCGCGATCCGGGGTCACGTTCAGCTCGATGACCGAGTCCTTCAACCCCAGAACTTCTTTGGCGTCGTCACCCGGTGCGGCCGTGTCTGCAGGCAGCACCAGAATGCCGGAGTGGTCTCGGCCGAGTCCGAGCTCGAGCGTCGAGCAGATCATGCCGTTGGAATTGCGGCCGTACGTCTTGCGCGATGCGATGGCGAATCCGCCGGGTAGAACGCTGCCCGGCAGAGCGGCGACGATCAGGTCGCCTTCGGCAAAATTTCGCGCACCACAGACGATTTCCTGTGGCTCGTCGGCCCCGACGTCAACCAGGCAGAATCGAATCGGCTTCTTGAACTCGGTCAGTTCCTCGATCGAGCTCACCCGGCCCACCACCAGTGGTCCGGTCACGTTGTCCAGCGATTCGAGTTCTTCGACCTCGAAACCGACCCGCACGAAACCGGCGTCGAGCTCCTCGGGCGAGACAGCCCAGTCGGGAGTCCCCGCGTGCAGGACCTCGGTCAGCCAGGATTGTGGGACTCGCACGTGTGCTCAGCTCTTTCTTGTATCCGAGAAGAAGTGGGGCGGGTGTGAAGCGGCGTCAGGCCCGAACACCGAAGGGCAGCGTGAATCTGATGTCGCCTTCGACGATGTCGCGCATGTCCGGGATGTCGTTGCGGAACTGAAGCGTGCGTTCGAGGCCCATTCCGAATGCGAATCCGGTGTACACCTCGGGGTCGATGCCGCTGGCCTGCAACACCTTCGGGTTGACCATCCCGCAGCCACCCCACTCGACCCAACCGGCCCCGCCCTTCTTCTTGGGGAACCACACATCGACCTCGGCCGACGGCTCGGTGAACGGGAAGTAGTTCGGTCGCATCCGAGTGCGGGTGTCGTTGCCGAACAGCGCTTTGGCGAACGCATCCAGCGTTCCGCGCAGGTGCGCCATGGTCAGACCCTTGTCGATGGCGAGACCCTCGACCTGATGGAAGACCGGAGTATGCGTCGTGTCGAGTTCGTCCGTGCGGAATGTCCGCCCCGGGCAGACCACGTAGATCGGAAGTTCACGGGAGAGCATCGACCGCACCTGCACCGGCGAGGTATGAGTGCGCAACACCTGCCGCGATCCCTCGGGCGCAATGTGGAACGTGTCCTGCATCGTGCGCGCCGGGTGGTCGGGCAGGAAGTTGAGCGCGTCGAAATTGAAGTGTTCGGTCTCGACCTCGGGACCTTCTTCGACCTCCCAGCCCATTCCGACGAACACGTCCGCAACTTGTTCGGCGATGATCGTGATGGGATGCCGAGCACCGACCGGAGCCCGGCCGGTCGGCAGCGTCACGTCGATGGTTTCAGCCACCAGGATTGCCGCGTCCCGCTCGGCCGAAAGAATGGCACGTCGCTCGTCGAAGGCCTTCTGCACACGGTCGCGCGCTGCCTTGACGCGTTTGCCCGCGTCGGCCTTCTGCTCGCCCGGTATCGCTCCGAGTGCGCGCTGCGCCAGCGCCAACGGAGCCTTACCGCCCACGTGGTCGATCTTGACCTTGGTCAAGGCATCGAGATTCGTTGCGTCGGCGAACGCCTGCTCCGCCGAGTCCACTGCGGATCCGAGCGCAGATTCCTCCAGCACGCTCGGATCTACCGGCTCGGGTCCGACATCTTTGTTCGCCACGACAGCTGCACTCCTCGAGTAATAGTCGGTGTCTGCACGAGGCAGACAGGTATCGATCCTAGGCGAGAGGTGCTCACGAGGTCTCGGAGCGTCGCTGGGCCCGGGCGCTCGCGTACAGGCAGATCGCTGCGGCAGTTGCCAAATTGAGGCTCTCGGCGCGACCGTGGATCGGGATCCGGATGCGGTGATCGGCGTCGCGAGCCACCGACTCGGGCAGCCCGTGTGCCTCGTTGCCGAACAACCACGCGGTCGGCCGTCCGAGCAGTTCGTCGGCGTCGTCCAAGTCGACCTCACCGTCGGCGGCCGTCGCCACGATCGACAGACCCGCGCTGCGTAACGCCTCGATTCCGGATTCGATCGAACGTTCCCGAGCGATCGGGAGATGGAACACACTGCCTGCTGACGCGCGGACGCACTTGCCGTTGTGAGGATCCACCGAATCACCCAGCAAGACAACCGAATCCGCTCCGGCGGCGTCTGCGACTCGGATGACCGTCCCTGCATTGCCCGGCTCGGCGACCTCTACCGGTACCGCTACCAGACGCGGACCATCGGCCAACGCACGACCGAGCGAGACGTCGACCAGTCCGGTGACCGCAACGAGCCCCTGCGGGGTGACGGTGTCGGACAGCGCTTTCGCGGCTCGGTCGGTGATCGGAAAGACTCGTGCGCCGCCGGCCTCGATGGACGAAATCAAGGCGTGGTGACGCTCGAAGGCATCCGAGGTGAAGAACAGCTCGCGGACCAGCCCGGACTTTGCGGCCTCGGAGACCGCATTGAACCCCTCGGCGAGGAATTGCCCGGTCTTCTTGCGTTCCGCGGCACGCGCGAGCTTGACGGCCGAAACGACCCGCGGTGTTCGCTCGGTCAGCGAATCCACGGGTCGTTTCGGAGTTGAATCGTCGTACGGCGACTCGCTCAGGCTGCTTCTCCGGCAGGAGCGTTGACATCGGCAGGCAGTGCAGCCTTGGCGATGGCGACCAGGCTTGCGAAAGCCGCGGCATCCGACACAGCGAGCTCGGCGAGGATCTTGCGATCGACCTCGACGCCCGCGGCCTTCAGGCCCTGGACGAAGCGGTTGTACGTGATGTCGTTGGCCCGTGCTGCAGCGTTGATACGCGTGATCCACAGCTTGCGGAAATCACCCTTGCGCGCGCGGCGGTCCCGGTACGCGTAGGTGAGCGAGTGGAGCTGCTGCTCCTTGGCCTTGGTGTACAGACGTGAGCGCTGTCCGCGGTAGCCCTTGGACGCTTCGAGAATCGAACGGCGCTTCTTCTGGGCGTTGACGGCCCTTTTTACGCGTGCCACTGGTGAATCCTGTCGATCTGGGGGTGTGTGAAAACCCCGAATGGTAAGGGATGAAGCCGACCGAGATCAGTCGGCGGCGGGCCGGATCAGATACCGAGGAGGCGCTTGATCCGCGGCACGTCGGCCTTCTTGACAACGGCGACACCATCGAGGCGACGAGTCACCTTGGTGGGCTTGTGCTCGAGCAGGTGGCGACGGCCGGCCTTCTGGCGCAGGATCTTGCCGCTGCCGGACACCTTGAATCGCTTCTTGGCACCACTGTGGGTCTTCTGCTTGGGCATGAAATCCTCTTCTTCTGTAATAGCTCTTCGGTGTTGCTTGGCACAGCCGTACAGCGCAACGGAAAACCTGTGCACCGAAGCAGTTGTAGGGCTGTCTTACTGGTAGAGCACGAAGCTCAGTTGGTCTGCGCCGGAGTAGCCGGAGCTGCTGCGGCCGGTGCCTCGGCAGCCGGGGCTGCATCGGCGGGCTGTTCCGGCGCGGGAGCCGGTGCGCGTTGCGCGGGCGGTGCCGCTGCGCTCTCCTGTGCCTTGACGCGAGTCTTGGCACCCTTGTGCGGCGCCAACACCATCGTCATGTTGCGGCCGTCCTGCTTGGCCGAGGTCTCCACGAAGCCGAGCTCCGCGACGTCCGCGCCCAAACGCTGCAGCAGACGGAAACCGAGTTCGGGTCGCGACTGCTCGCGACCGCGGAACATGATGGTGACCTTGACCTTCGAGCCGGCTTCGAGGAAGCGAACGACGTTGCGCTTCTTGGTCTCGTAGTCGTGCGCGTCGATCTTGGGGCGAAGCTTCTGCTCCTTGATGACGGTGAGCGTCTGGTTCTTGCGCGATTCGCGCGCCTTCTGCGCAGCCTCGTACTTGAACTTCCCGTAGTCCATGATCTTGCAGACCGGCGGACGTGCGTCGGGAGCTACCTCGACAAGATCGAGGTCGGCTTCGAGAGCCAAGCGGAGTGCATCTTCAACACGCACGATCCCCACCTGTTCACCGCCCGGTCCGACAAGCCGGACCTCAGGAACTCGGATGCGATCGTTGATGCGGGTCTCAGTGCTGATGGGGCCTCCTAGGTAGTGCGGTGTGGTGTGTAACCCGACCGCCTGCCACTGGCACAGCCCGTTGCCGTCGATCCTCGACATTTCCCGGCAGCGATACGAACCGCCACAAAGAAAAAACCCCACTCTCGGTGTGAACCGACAGCAGGGCCCGATGTCGACCGGTCGACCCGCACGACAACTGTCGTCGTACAGTCTCCTCACTGGGAGGAAGCACGCCGGAAACCTGTGAAGATCTCCGTCGTGCGACCGGACCGGAAGTAGCTTGTTGAAGGCTACGTGCCGGTGGGAGTCGGGCTCCACTTGCTGCCTCCGTGCGGTGAACTCCATCGAGGAGCGCACGCCGAAGACGGTCGTCGAGTCACACTACCAGCAGATTCGACAAACCGACAATCGAGCCCGATCGCCCCCGAACTCGTCGGCACCCGATTCTTCCGGCCGCAGGCGGCGTGGGATTCTCGTAGGCATGACCAGCTCCCCCACTCCCGCCGATGGCGATCCCGCGGGTGTCGACCCAGTCGGCACCGAGCCCGAAGTCCGTGAACTCGCCGAGGTCCCCGCGGTCGAGGTCATCAGCCGCGCTGCGGTCATGCTGATGAGTTCCGCAGCCGAGAAGTTGGGACTCTCCGAGCCGGATCCCGCCGAGAGCCCCTACCTGGACCTCGACGAGGCACGACGTGTCATCACCGCACTGGCAGGCCTGGTCACCGCGTCGGTGGAATACCTCGGCCCCCATGCCGGACCCATTCGCGATGGACTACAAGCACTGCAGCGCGCATTCCGGGAAGCATCGGCCCACCCGGACGAGCCAGGAAAGGGCCCCGGCGAGAAGTACACCGGTCCGGTGCACTGAGCGAGAGCCTCGACGACGACCCGAACACGAACGCCGCATCCGGTGCACTACCGGATGCGGCGTTCGACGTTCGCGGGCGCTACCGGACTGCGGCGACCTTTCGCGGCCTGCGCTTCTTCGGGGCGGCTTTCACCGGTTGCGAGACAACCGACTCACGAGTGAGCGCTTCCTGCAGGAACTTACCCGTGTAACTTTCCGGCACAGCCGCTACAGCCTCCGGATCACCCTGCGCCACAACCATTCCGCCACCGGACCCGCCCTCGGGACCCATGTCGATCACCCAGTCGGAGACCTTGATGACATCGAGGTTGTGCTCGATGACGATCACGGTATTGCCCTTGTCCACCAAACCGTTCACCACGCCGAGCAGCTTCCGGATGTCCTCGAAGTGCAAGCCGGTGGTCGGCTCGTCGAGAATGTAGACGGTGCGGCCCGTGGACCTCTTCTGCAATTCAGCCGCCAATTTGACGCGTTGCGCCTCACCACCGGACAACGTGGTGGCCGGTTGACCGAGACGCACGTATCCGAGACCGACCTCGACAAGTGTCTTGAGGTATCGATGGATCGAGGTGATGGCCTCGAAGAAATCCGCGGCCTCCTCGATCGGCATGTCCAGAACCTCGGCGATGGTCTTGCCCTTGTAATGCACCTCGAGTGTCTCGCGGTTGTACCGCGCACCCTCACAGACCTCGCACGGAACGTAGACGTCCGGGAGGAAGTTCATCTCGATCTTGAGCGTGCCGTCGCCCGAGCATGCCTCGCACCGACCGCCCTTGACGTTGAACGAGAATCGGCCGGGCTGGTAGCCGCGCACCTTGGCCTCGGTGGTGGCTGCGAACAACGTACGAATCTTGTCGAAGACGCCGGTGTAGGTTGCCGCGTTGGAGCGCGGCGTGCGTCCGATGGGCGACTGGTCGACCCGGACGAGTTTGTCGAGTTGGTCGAGTCCGTTGATCCGGGTGTGCCGGCCGGGAACCTGGCGGGCACCGTTGAGCTTGTTGGCCATCACGGTCGCGAGGATGTCGTTGACAAGCGTGGACTTGCCCGAACCGGACACTCCGGTGACCGAGGTGAGCACCCCGAGGGGGAAGCTCACGTCGATACCGCGCAGATTGTGTTCGCGGGCACCCACGACGGTCACCAGACGCTTCTTGTCGACGACGCGGCGGGTGTCCGGCAGTGGAATCTCCATCCGCCCGGAAAGGTACGCGCCGGTCAGAGATTCTTCGTTGGTCAGCAGGTCCTCGTACGAGCCGCTGTGCACGACGCGGCCGCCGTGCTCACCGGCCAACGGCCCGATGTCGACGATCCAGTCGGAGGTACGAATGGTGTCCTCGTCGTGCTCGACGACGATCAGCGTGTTTCCGAGGTCGCGGAGCCGGGTCAGCGTGTCGATCAACCGACGGTTGTCTCGCTGGTGCAGACCGATCGAGGGCTCGTCCAGCACATAGAGAACGCCGACGAGGCCCGATCCGATCTGGGTGGCGAGCCGGATTCGCTGGGCCTCGCCGCCGGACAGCGAGCCGGCCGTTCGGGCCAAGGAGAGGTATTCCAGGCCGACGTCGAGCAGGAAGCCGAGGCGCGCCTGCACCTCCTTGAGCACCTGGCCCGCGATCGCCTCCTCACGACGACCGAGGGTGAGGCTGTTCAGGAAGTTCGCGGTATCGGCGATCGACAGCTCGCACACCTCGGCGATCGACTTCGGACCGAAGTCGCCCGCCGCGATCGTGACCGACAAGATTTCGGGCCGCAGCCTGGCACCGTTGCACGTGGGGCACGGCACATCGCGCATGTACCCGTCGTAGCGTTCCTTCATCTGCTCGGACTCGGTCTGCTCGAGACGACGATGCAGGAACGGCATCACTCCCTCGAACTCGGCGTAGTACGAGCGCGTTCGGCCGTAACGGTTCTTGTACTTCACGTGCACCTGGTGGTCGCTGCCTTCGAGAACCGCTCGCTTGACCTTGGCGGGCAACTTGTTCCACGGTGCATTCAGATCGAACCCCATCGCGTCGGCGAGCCCGGACAGCAGGCGGCCGAAGTACTCCGATGTTTGGCCCATCGACCACGGTGCGATAGCTCCGTCGGCGAGGCTGAGATCGCCGTCGGGAACGACGAGCTCGGGATCGACCTCCTTGCGCACGCCGAGTCCGACGCAGTCGGGGCAGGCACCGTACGGCGAGTTGAACGAGAAGGACCGCGGCTCGAGATCGTCGATGGACAACGGGTGACCATTGGGGCACGCGAGCTTCTCGGAGAACCGGCGTTCGCGGTCCGGAGCGTTCTCGTTGCGGTCGACGAAATCCAGAACGACGATGCCGTCCGCAAGTCGAAGAGCGGTTTCGACCGAATCCGTCAATCTCTGCTTCGAGCTGGACTTGACGGTCAGTCGGTCGACGACGACCTCGATGTCGTGCTTTTCCTGCTTCTTGAGAACAGGAGGACTGGTGAGCTGATGCACGACGCCGTCAACGCGCACACGGGAGTAACCCTGCGTGTTGAGCGAGTCGAAGAGGTCGACGAATTCACCCTTGCGAGTACGGACCACCGGAGCGAGGACCTGAAACTTCAGCCCTTCCTCCATGTCCAGCACCTGATCGACGATCTGCTGCGGAGTCTGCTTCGCGATCTGTTCACCACACACCGGGCAGTGCGCCGTGCCGGCGCGGGCGTACAGCAGCCGGAGGTAGTCGTAGACCTCGGTGATGGTGCCGACGGTCGACCGCGGGTTGCGGTTGGTCGACTTCTGATCGATGGAGACCGCAGGCGAGAGCCCCTCGATGAAATCGACGTCCGGCTTGTCCATCTGGCCGAGGAACTGCCGCGCGTACGCGGACAGCGACTCCACGTAGCGACGCTGACCTTCGGCGAAGATCGTGTCGAAGGCGAGGGACGACTTGCCCGAGCCGGACAGACCTGTGAACACGATCAGCGCATCGCGAGGCAGGTCGATGTCGACTCCCCGCAGATTGTGCTCCCGTGCACCTCGCACTATCAGGCGATCCGCCACTGTGTTCCCTTCTTTCCGAACGAGCACGTCCAGTCGAGTCGCTGCTCGATGCAGCACTGCGCAACTGTCGAGTCGCATGATGACGTGTGGTGCCGATGCACCGGTTACACGTCGTGTAACCGACGACCCCACGTCGAAAACCTGTATTGGTGAGGGACGAACCTCACGCAGTAGCAATGGTAGATCCAGGCACCGACACACTTTTCCACGTGCACGACCCCGACGCCCCTCGTCGGGCCGCCGACGGTAGCGTCCTCGAAATGGACGAGCACCTCATGGTCATCGACGACAACTACACCGGCGTCGTCTCTCAGGGTTCGCAGCCGCAGCGGCGCACGATTCCCGGCGCGACGATCACGAAGATGTCGGTCGGCCCCATGGACAACAACACCTACTTGGTCGTCTGTTCCGCAACGGGTCATTCGGTGCTGATCGACGCCGCCAACGAGGCCGAACGCATTTCGCTGCTCATCGACGAGAACGCACCGACGCTCTCGCTCATCGTGACGACGCATCAGCACGCCGACCACTGGCAGGCTCTGGCGGACATCGCTGGTGGCACGGAGTCACCGACGGCCGCTCACGCACTCGATGCCGAGCCGCTGCCCGTCGCTCCGGACCGCCTGCTGGCCGATCGGGACACGGTGACGGTGGGCGAGCTCACGTTCGATGTGGTGCACCTGACCGGACACACCCCCGGTTCCATCGCACTCGCGCTGACCGATACGGACGGCACCCGCACCCATCTCTTCACCGGAGATTCACTCTTCCCCGGGGGCGTCGGAAAAACTGGAAGCCCCGAGGACTTCACCCACCTTCTCGACGACGTGACGGCCAAGTTGTTCGACCGTTTCGGCGACGACACCGTGGTCTACCCAGGCCACGGAAAGGACACCACACTCGGTGCCGAGCGCCCTCACCTGGCCGAATGGCGCGAACGGGGCTGGTGACGATCGGCGCGCTTGAGACCGTCGAACACGGGGTATGAATAGTGTGACAAAAGGACGCACCCCGGTAGGTTTTCCCCACCGCCGTGCGATGTCCTAACGCCGATGACACGAGAAACTACGCAGGAGGCTGTCAATGCTGGTCCGCCGTATCGCCCGTCCGTTGATGTCTACGATCTTCATCGCCGGGGGCGTCGACGCACTCCGTAACCCCAGTGGCAAGGCAAAGGTTGCCGCTCCGCTGATCGAGCAGGGCAAGGACGCTCTACCGAACGAGGTCACCGCGAATGTGCCCGAGGACCCGGAGACGCTGGTTCGCATCAACGGCGGCATTCAGGTTGCGGGCGGCATTCTGTTGGCGACCGGCAAGGCACCACGTATCGCATCGATCGCACTGGCCGGAAGCCTCGTTCCGACGACGCTGGCGGGTCACGCCTTCTGGAACGAGACCGACCCGGAGACCAAGGCTGCGCAGCGCATCCACTTCTTCAAGAACCTGAGCCTCCTCGGCGGACTGCTCATCGCGGCCGTCGACACCGAGGGCAAGCCGTCCGTCGCATGGCGTAGCAAGCGGGCAGCACGCCGCGCGCAGGAGACCGTCGTCTCGGCACTGCCGGGGCACTCCACCCACGAGACCGGTGAGCGCGTCAAGGAAATCGCAGCCGTCGCCGCGAGCCGCAGCGCCGATCTCGCCGAGGCTGCCCAGCCGAAGCTGGCCAAATTCGCCGACGCCGCCCAGCCCAAGTTGGCCAAGCTCGCGGACATCGCTACCGATAAGGGCTCGGAGCTGGCCGAGGTTGCTCAGCCGGCACTGAGCCGCTGGGCTCATATCGCAGCCGACAAGGGCTCCGAACTGGCCGAGGAAGCACAGAAGCGCGGGTCCAAGCTCGCCGAACTCGCCGCCGACCGCGGCAGCGACCTGGCCGACGAGGCCCAGAAGCGCGGATCCAAGCTCGCCGACAAGGCAGCGCACCGCGGAACCGACCTGGCCGAACTCGCGCAGAAGCGTGGATCGAAGCTCGTCGACGTTGCCGCGGATCGTCGCGTCGAACTGGCCGACGTCGCGCAGAAGCGGGCATCCAAGCTCGCCGATCTGGCCGCTGAGAAGGGCTCCGTCCTCGCCGACGAGGCTCAGAAGCGCGGAGTCACGTGGGCCGATCTGGCGTCCGATCGCGTGGAGACACTCGGCAAGCGCGCTCGCAAGCGCGCCGAGAAGCAGAGCAGGGAGCTCGAGAAGGTCACCGAGCAGGCCCGCGCCAAGCTCGAAAAGCGAGTTGCCAAGGCTCAGAAGAATCTGGACAAGAAGATTCAGCAGTACGCCAAGTAGTCCTCGCGGACACAACGAGCGCCCGCTCGTGCACAGCGGCCCTGCCCCGGAACTCGAGGTTCTGCGGCAGGGCCGTTGTGCGGCGTAGACTGCTCTGGCTGATTTCGAGGCGATATCTTCGCCTCGGCCGAATCCCCGAGGAGACCCTTTGCCGGACGACGGCCACACATCTAGCGGTTCCGACATACCGATCGAAGAAGACCTCGAGCAGGCGCATCTGACGAGGCTGTACACGCAGCTCGACGCGCTGCGCGAATACGCGGCAAACCGATTGCGGGCCGTGCTGTTGGAGACCGGTGGAACACCACAGGCCCGAAGCGAACGCGAATCGTTCAACCAGATGTACACCGAGGACATCGCCAAGTACGACGCCGCAGAGAACGGACTGTGCTTCGGACGTATCGACCTCGATCCGGATTCTCTCGACCCCAAGGTGGACGATCGTCCCGAACGCTACATCGGCCGAGTCGGAATCCTCGACGACAAGAACGACTACGAAACGCTGCTGCTGGACTGGCGAGCACCGATGGCCCGGCCGTTCTATCTGGCGACGCCGGCTGCGCCGGAAAACGTGTTGCGGCGCAGGCACATTCGCACCCGCGGCCGCCGCGTGACGTCGATCGCCGATGAATTCCTGGATCTGAACTCGGCTCGATCGTCGAGCGATGCTGCCGTAGCAGGCGGTGTCGCAAGTGAAGGTGCGCTGCTCTCGGCTCTGGATGCTGCGCGTACCGGCCAGATGAACGACATCGTCGAAACGATCCAGAGCGAACAGGACGCGATCATCCGGTCGCAGCATCGCAGTGTGCTGGTCGTTCAAGGCGGACCGGGCACCGGCAAGACGGCCGTCGCGCTGCACCGCGCCGCGTATCTGCTCTACACCTACCGCCAGCAGCTGGGTAAGAGCGGCGTGCTCATCATCGGACCCAACGCCACGTTCCTCGACTACATCGGACAGGTGCTGCCGTCGCTCGGCGAAACCGGTGTGCTGTTGTCCACGATCGGCGACCTCTACCCGGGAGTCCGTGCGCAACGAGAGGATTCGGCCCTGGCCACCGAGGTCAAGGGCAGACTGTCGATGGTCGACGTGCTGACCCGAGCGGTACGCGACCGGCAGGAAGTTCCCGCGCAACCGAGGCGGCTGAAATTCGACACCTACGACATCACGCTCGACCGTAAGATCGTCACCCGAGCTCGCGGACGCGCTCGCTCGTCGCGGCGACCGCACAACCTCGCTCGGCCACTGTTCGTGTCCTCGGTGATCGATCAACTGGCCAACCAACTGGCAGCGAAGCTGGGCCAGAACCTGGTCGACGGATCCAGCCTGCTCAGCGCCGACGACATCGCGGACATGCGCGACGAGATGCGCGAAGACCAGGACGTCATGGCCGCTGTCGACGAGCTGTGGCCGGATCTGTCTCCCCAACAGGTTCTCCACGACCTGTTTGCTTCGCCCGAGAAGATCGCCTCGGCCGCACCGGAACTGGATGCGGAAGAGCGCGACTCGCTGAGCCGTCGGGGCCGGGGTTTCTCCGCTGCCGACGCTCCCCTGCTCGACGAGCTGGCCGAGTTGCTCGGTGTGGACGATGCGGCCGAACGTGAGCAGGCACAACGTCAGTGGCGCGGCCAGATCGCCGACGCCCAGGGGGCACTGGACATCCTGACCGGTTCGGCACCACAGGACCTCGAGGACGAACTCGATCCGGAGATCCTGATGGCCTACGACCTGATCGACGCCGATCAGCTTGCGCGACGGCAGAATTCGGGTCAACGCCTCACCACCGCCGAACGGGCAGCCGGCGACCGGACCTGGACATACGGGCACGTGATCGTCGACGAGGCTCAGGAACTGTCGACCATGGCGTGGCGAATGGTGATGCGGCGCATACCGAATCGGTGGATGACCCTGGTGGGCGATACTGCGCAGACCGGCGATCCCGCCGGAACGTCTTCGTGGAGTTCGGTACTCGAACCGTATGTGGCACAACGCTGGAAGCGGACCGAACTGACGGTGAACTACAGGACGCCGTCGGAGATCATGGTGGTGGCGCACGACGTGCTGGCCGCGATCGATCCCGAGCAGTCCGAGCCCCGGTCCATCCGCAGCACCGGCGTGACACCGTGGGCGCTGCAAGTGCTGGAGGCGGACCTGTTCACCGCAGTGGAGAAGCGGGTCGCAGAGCACCCACGACCTGGGCTGAGCGCAGTGCTCGTTCCAGCCGGTCGCGTCTCCGACTTCCGACATCTGGCTTCGGACGTGGTGACCGTGTCGTCGGTCAAGGACGCGAAAGGGCTCGAGTTCGACTCGGTTCTCATCGTCGAGCCGAGTGCCATCGTGGCCGAGTCGCCGAAGGGAATGAACGACCTCTACGTGGCACTCACCCGAGCCACCCAGCGACTCGGCGTGGTGCACGTCGACCCGCTACCGAAGGAACTCTCGGCGCTGCAGCCGTTCGAGCCGGAAGCCTAGAGACCTGCACACACCAACGGCCCGCTCCGTCGATTCGATGGAGCGGGCCGTAAGGCGTGCGCAGGGTGAAATCAGCGGACGGTGTGCACGATCAGGACATCGCAGGTGGACTTGCGAGCGGCGTCCGACGGAACCGAACCCAACAGGCGCCCGGTCAACGAGTTCAGGCCGCGGTTGCCGACGACGAGCAGATCGCCCTTCACCTCGTCCACGAGTGCCAGCAGCGACTCGACGGGAGCGCCGACGATCGCCTTCTCCTCGATGTTCTTCGCACCGGCCTTGGTGGCATGCTCGCGCGCAGTGCGCAGAATTTCACGCGTCGGTGCCGATCCGGTGATCTGGTAGGCGTCCTCGCGCAGTGCGTCGGCGGCAGCGGACGTGTCCTTGGGATCGGCCGGGTAGTACGCGCAGGCGATCACCAGGGTGGCATCGGCGTCTCCCGCCAGAGCCGCGGCCTTCTCCACTGCCCGCAGTGACGATTCGGAGCCATCGGTCCCGACGACGACGGTGCGGTAGGCGCTCATTCATTCCTCCATTTGTCGGTCACACACAGATGTGACACTTCTGGTCGATCTCGATTGGTGCAAGTCACAGGACCGAATGACGTGGTCCGGAGACTGATTCGCTGACATTAGCCGGAACCGGCCGATCGGAACGTGAACTTGGGGAACAACACGATCCGCGCCACTCACATACATTGGTTTGCATGCCGATTCCCCGCCCGCCACTGTCGAGACGGGCCATGACTGTCGGCGCCGCTGTGATTGCAGTTCTAGCGGTAGCCGCTCTCGCATTCGTACTCCTCCCCCAGGATTCGAGCGCCGACACATCCACTCGTGATGCGCGCATCACGCTACCGGACAGCCCCGGGTCGACGGGCACCGTCGACATCGACGCGCGGCTCTACGCCCCGGCTGTCACACCCGCGCCGACGGTGCTCCTCGCCCACGGTTTCGGCGGCAGCAAGGACTCGGTCGACGGTGAGGCACGTGACCTCGCGGCTCGCGGGTACACCGTCCTCGCCTACAGCGCACGCGGGTTCGGCGACAGCACGGGTTCGATCTCGATCAACGACCCCGATCGCGAAGTCGCCGACGCTCGCGGACTCATCGACTGGCTCGCCGAACAACCGGAAGTGGAACTCGACGCTCCCGGCGACCCTCACATAGGAGTCGCCGGTGGTTCGTACGGCGGCGCACTGGCACTGAGTGCAGGCGGCACCGACCCCCGCATCGATTCCATCGCCGCCGCGATCACCTGGAACGACCTGGGTCAGGCCCTGTTCCCCAACTACGGCGTCACCTCGACCGAGGGCCGAGAAGCCCTCGGCGACACGGTCACTCCCGCCGCGGCGGAGTACGGCGGACCCGGCGTGCTCAAGCGTGGCTGGGCCGGTGTGTTCTTCGGAGCGGGCGCAGCGAGCACGCCGCCCAGCGACGGCGATGACAGCGGTGATGCAGGGACCGAAACATCGGGGACCGGCGAGGGCGCGTCTGCGTGCGGCAGGTTTTCTCCCGAGTTCTGCGACGCCTACGCCCAATCCGCGGTGACGGGGATCCGCAGCCAACAGCTCCTCGATCTGCTGACCGCACACTCACCCGTCGCGGTGGCGTCGAACATCACCGCACCGACTCTGCTGGTGCAGGGCACCCAGGACACATTGTTCGGCCTGGATCAGGCCGACGCGACGGCGCGTCAGATCGCGGCGGCCGGTGGGAACGTCACCGTGCGATGGTTCGACGGCGGCCACGACGCCGGCGGAACGGACGGCACGAGCGATCGGGCCATCGCCGACTTCTTCGACACGACGTTGCGTGACAACGACACTGCCACCGGTGGCCAGCCGTTCGTCTACTCCACTCAGCGGGCAGCCGACGAGCGCGGCGGCGACCGCAACCGCCGGATGACCGCTCCCGACTACCCGGGACTGGCGGCCGACTCCGACGCCACCCGGACCGAATCCGTCACTTTCACTCCCAAGGCGGAGAACCAGTCGATCATTCGTCCGCCCGGAGCGTCGCCGTCGGCGATCTCGTCGGTACCCGGTTTGGGCTCGGTGCTCTCGACTCTCGGATCGACCGGGGCCGGAGCAGCCCTGACCGCGGACTTGCCGGGCCAGTCGGCGACGTTCACCAGCGATCCCGTCGATTCGTCCGTGACGATCACCGGTGTACCTCGAGTGAACCTGCGAGTGGCGTCACTGGCCTCACCGGGTCAAGCCGTTCTGTTCGCAAAGCTCTACGACGTTGCACCGAACGGCACCAGAACGCTTCCAGGCGGCGCGGTCTCGGCGATCCGCCTCCCCGACACCGAGGGCATCGATCCCGTCGATGTCACCGTCGCGCTGCCTGGCATCAGCTATACCGTCCAGCAGGGTCATCACCTCGAACTGAGCGTTTCCACCACGGATCAGGCCTACGCCGTTCCGCTCGAACCGGCCCAGTTCAGCGTGGCCATGACCGACAACACCATTGCGTTGCCCACAGTCCCTGCAGAGGAGAGCGCCAACAGCACCGTTCCGGTGGCACCGCTGATCGGCATCGGGGTCGTCCTGCTCGCGGTCGCTGGTGCGATCGTGGCCGGAGTCGTGCGGACCAGACGCCGCGCGGTCGCCGAAGTGGACGAGAGTCTGATCGACACTCCGCTGGTGATCACCGATCTGGCCAAGACGTACTCGAACGGCTTCCGCGCGGTCGACGGCGTGAGCTTCGAGGTGAAGCAGGGCCAGGTTCTGGGTCTCCTCGGGCCCAACGGTGCCGGAAAGACCACCACCCTGCGGATGCTGATGGGCCTGATCACTCCCACCGGCGGTGACATCCGCGTCTTCGGCCACAAGGTGACGCCGGGCGCGCCGGTGCTGTCCAGACTCGGCTCGTTCGTCGAGGGATCAGGATTTCTTCCCCACCTGACCGGAACTCAGAACCTACGGTTGTACTGGGAGGCAACCGGGCGGCCGATCGAGGACGCCCACCTGGAAGAGGCACTGGAGATCGCCGACCTCGGCGCCGCAATCGAACGCAAGGTCAAGTCGTACAGCCAGGGCATGCGGCAGCGGCTGGCCATCGCCCAGGCCATGCTGGGGCTGCCGGATCTGATGGTCCTTGACGAGCCGACCAACGGACTCGATCCACCGCAGATCAGGACGATGCGCGACGTGCTGATCAACTACGCGAAGACCGGTCGAACGGTGTTGGTGTCGAGCCATCTACTCGCCGAGGTCGAACAGACCTGTACCCATGTGGTCGTCATGAATCGCGGATCGGTGATCAGTTCCGGAACGGTCCGCGAATTGACCGCAGCGGGCGGACAAACGGAGATCAGGGTCGACGACGCCACCCGCGCGCGGTCGGTGCTGGGTGCCTCCGGCCACGACGGCGCGGTGATCGTCGACGACGGAACGGTGACCGTCGACCTGACCGACGCCGACTCCGCCGTAGTCATCCGAGAACTCGTCACCGCGGGCGTCTCGGTGCGCGGATTCTCCCAATCGACCCGCCTCGAGGATGTGTTCCTCGACCTGGTCCACCGAGACACCCCCAGGTCCGACACCAGCAAGGATCGCTCATGAGCACCGCACACGCAGACGGGCGCGCTGCCGGTTACACCGGCGGCAGTACCTTGCCCTTCCGTACCGAGTTGCGCAGGCAGCTGGGACGCCGTCGCACTCAGTTGGCCATCGGATTTCTTGCCCTGCTCCCGGTGATTCTTGCGATCGCCTTCACCGTCGGCAGCTCGAGTGCCGACTCGGACGCCGGTGGACTGATCGAACTCGGAACTCGCGGAGGCATGAACTTCACGGTCTTCGCTCTGTTCATGTCGGTGGGGTTCCTACTGATCGTCGTGGTGGCGCTGTTCTTCGGCGACTCGGTGGCGAGCGAGGCCTCGTGGTCGAGTCTGCGGTACCTCCTGGCCATCCCGGTACCTCGGAGTCGACTGCTGACGCAGAAGGCATTGGTGTCGGCCACGTTGTCGAGTGCGGCGATCGTCGTGCTTGTCGGCGTTTCGCTGTTGATCGGCACCGTGATGTACGGCGCAGAGTCGCTCATCACCCCACTGGGTGAGGGTCTGTCGTACGGAACCTCACTGGTGCGGCTACTGATCGCAGTCGCGTACATAGGCATCAACCTGCTGTGGGTGGCCGGCCTGGCGATGCTGCTGTCAGTGCTCACCGACGCCCCGCTCGGGGCCGTCGGCGGCGCGGTGATGACGTCGATTCTGATGCAGATTCTCGATCAGATCACCGCACTGGGGTCACTTCGCAACTACCTGCCCGGGCACTACGCCAATTCGTGGATCGACGCTTTCGGAACGAGTATCGACTGGAACGACATGGTGGTGGGATCGTTCTCGGCCATCACGTACGCGGCCGTGTTCGGGTTGATCGCGTGGCGGCGTTTCGCGACCAAGGACATCACCAGCTGAGGCGGCCTAATTCTTCTTGATCGCCGGTCCGAAGACGCCGTCGGGAATGACGCCCTGACCGACGATCGACTCACGCCACGGCGTCGCGAGCGAGACCAGCCGAGCGGCACCGTCCTCGCCGAGGGCGGCCCACGGCGCAACAGCGAGGTCGTTGGTGATGTCCTCGACCAACGTGCGGAGATCTTTGCCGTCCTGCGTCAGGGCACCATCGGACGAGAGCAGTTCTCGGTCGGCCAAAGATGCGACCGCGCCATCCCACTGCTCGGTCGACCATCCGCGACGCTTACGCGCGAACTCCTTCTCGAAGCCGTAGCCGGTGGCGGTGTGGGTGATCAGCGCTTCGAGCCCGCTCAGGCCCGCCGTCTGCAGCGCCGCAATGTGACCGTCGCCGCGGTATTCGCGGATCAGGGTCAGGGCATGCCACAGCACCAGATGCGGCGCAGTGGGCCAGTCGAGCTCGGAGTATGCGGCGTACAGGGGTCGACCGTCGTCGCCGGGGATTCCACGGGCTGCGATCGATGCCAGGTCGGCCGCCTCGGCCATGTCCGCGGACGTCAGAACCTCGGGGCCGAGCAGTCGGCCGAAGGCAGCGTCGAGAGTCTCGTACCGGATGGCCATGATCTCGTCGGGTGACGCGATGTCCCAGGCGGCCGGGATGAGCGGTGCTACCAGTTCGCGGTTGAAGTTGTAGAACGTGGCGGTGACGACACCTGCGCCGACCCGTCCCAAAGGCGCTGCCCGACCCGCGAAATAGCAGGCCCGCGGCGGCAATCCCGCCGCGACCAGAGCATCCTGTGTCTCTGGAAGGAAATAGGTCATCGAGTGAATCAGTTCGAGCGCGCGAGAGGTGCGGCCGGCGGTGGTTGCGTCCATCGCTGAACCGTATCCGAACCATTTCGGCTCATTCCGCAGGCTCCACTCGCGTCTCCAGCCTGCCCTATTTGAGCCCCGCCGCATCCATCCCGCGCAGTTCCTTCTTCAGATCCTGAATTTCGTCTCGTAAGCGTCCCGCGAGCTCGAACTTCAACTCCCGGGCAGCGTTCATCATCTGGTCGGTCATATTCTTGATCAGATCGGCCAGTTCGGCGCGCGGCATCGACGAGACGTCCTGCCCTTCGTATACCCCGGAGCTGACCGACCGTCCTGCTTCGCCCTGCGCGCGTCGCCCGCGGCTGGCGTTGCGACCGGACCCGCCGATCTCGACGACATTGTCGGTGTCCTCGGCTTCCTGATAGACCTGATCGAGGATGTCAGCAATCTTCTTGCGCAGCGGCTGCGGATCGACACCCCGCTCCTTGTTGTACGCGATCTGCTTCTCGCGCCGACGTTCTGTTTCCTCGATCGCATAGGTCATCGAGTCCGTCATCTTGTCGGCGTACATGTGCACTTCGCCGGACACATTTCGGGCGGCACGACCGATGGTCTGGATGAGGCTCGTGCCGCTTCGGAGGAAGCCTTCCTTGTCGGCATCGAGAATCGCGACGAGCGACACTTCCGGTAGGTCGAGGCCCTCGCGCAGCAGGTTGATGCCGACCAATACGTCGTACTCGCCGAGGCGCAGTTGCCGGAGTAGCTCGACGCGGCGCAGCGTGTCGATGTCGGAGTGCAGGTAACGCACGCGAATGCCCAGTTCGAGAAGGTAGTCGGTGAGATCCTCCGACATCTTCTTGGTCAGAGTGGTCACCAACACGCGCTCGTCCTTCTCCGCGCGCTCCCGGATCTGGTGCACCAGATCGTCGATCTGTCCCTTGGTCGGCTTGATGACCACCTGGGGATCGACAAGTCCGGTGGGCCTGATGACCTGCTCGACGAACTCTCCCCCGGTCTGACCCAGCTCGTACTTTCCCGGGGTGGCAGAGAGGTAGACCGTCTGACCGATCCGCTTCGTGAACTCTTCCCACGTCAACGGACGGTTGTCGGTCGCCGACGGGAGGCGGAACCCGAAATCGACCAGGTTTCGCTTGCGCGACATGTCACCCTCGTACATCGCACCGATCTGCGGCACGGTCACGTGCGACTCGTCGATCACGAGCAAGAAGTCCTCGGGGAAGTAGTCGATCAACGTTGCCGGTGCGGTGCCGGCCCCTCGTCCGTCGATGTGTCGCGAGTAGTTCTCGATTCCCGAGCAGAAGCCGACCTGTTTGATCATCTCCAGGTCGTATTGCGTCCGCATCCGCAACCGTTGCGCCTCGAGCAGCTTCCCCTTGCCCTCCAGCTCCGCCAGACGGGCTTCGAGTTCGGCTTCGATGTCCTTGACGGCTCGTTCCATGCGCTCGGGCCCGGCAACGTAGTGAGTGGCCGGGAAGATGCGTACCGAATCGACCTGTCGGACGATGTCCCCTGTCAGCGGATGCAGGTAGTAGAGCGCTTCGATCTCGTCGCCGAAGAACTCGATGCGGATCGCCAGTTCCTCGTAGGACGGAATGATCTCGACGGTATCGCCGCGCACCCGGAACGATCCACGGGTGAAAGCCATGTCGTTGCGGGTGTACTGCACGTCCACCAGCAGCCTGAGCAGTGCATCACGCTGAACTTCGACATTGACCTCCAGCTCGATCGACCGGTCGACGTACGACTGAGGCGTGCCGAGGCCGTAGATGCACGACACCGAGGCCACCACGACCACATCGCGCCGCGAGAGCAGAGATGCCGTGGCCGAGTGCCGTAGCCGCTCGACGTCGTCGTTGATGGACGAGTCCTTCTCGATATAGGTGTCGGTCTGCGCGATGTACGCCTCGGGCTGGTAGTAGTCGTAGTACGACACGAAGTACTCGACTGCGTTGTTGGGCAACATGTCTCGCAGCTCGTTCGCCAACTGCGCAGCCAGAGTCTTGTTCGGTGCCATCACCAGGGTGGGGCGCTGCAGCTTCTCGATGAGCCAGGCCGTGGTGGCCGATTTACCGGTACCCGTGGCACCGAGAAGCACGACGTCCTTCTCGTCCGCCTTGATCCGCCGTTCGAGCTCGGCGATGGCGGTCGGCTGATCACCGGCCGGCACGTGTTCGCTGACGACCTCGAACGCCGGTCCGGTGCGCTCGATCGCGCCCACCGGACGGTGTTCGGAGTGCGCGACGACGGGATGTTCGGATGCAAACGCCATTACACAAGCGTAGACGCGACCACCGACAAGTTCCGCCGGACAGACCCCGAAGGTCTGTTCCCGGTAGCTTCTACAGGCATGGTCGCTCACACGTCAGCCGGTGCGCACACCGTCGTACATGCCCCCAAGCACGAGACGTTCGACCTCGTCGCCAAAACGAACGTGGACCCCAAAGGTTTCGTACGCGTGGTCGACGAATATCGCGTCGAGCCGTGGGGGCTGTACATGGCCCGGGCCTCGGACCATGCCCACTTCGACTACCTCGAGTCCTGGCTACTGCCCGCTCTCGGGCTCCGCGCCTCGGTGTTCCATTACCTGCCGGCTCACGCGAGGGATCAGGACTACTACGTCGACATCGGCGAGTACACCGCCGGCTCCACCCGATGGACATCCGTCGACCACTATCTCGACCTCAGTGTCCGTACCGGCCGCGATTACGACCTGTTGGACGTCGACGAGTTGTTCGACGCTCGGGTGGCGCAACACCTCGACACCCCGACGGCCGAGCTCGCGCTGGCCAGATCGATCACCGCCATCGAAGGACTGACGCGGCACGACTACGACCTGAACGCGTGGCTCGCATCCGTCGGGATGCCGACCGAGTGGAACGGTAAGCCGACCTGATGCGCGCAGCTCTGCGTCAGGCAGTCCAGTTCGTCTGCTCAGCCCACTGCCACGCCCGACGGTAGGCCACGTCGAACCACGGTGCCTTGGCGTTCTCGTACGCTTCGATCGCCGCACGGTAATCCTTGATCCCTGCGGCCACCTCGGAGGCACGTCGCTTGATCCCCGAGTACTCGGTCGCAACAGACGAGTCTTCGCGCAGCCAGTCGCGGAACAACAGGGCGAAAGTCTGGTTCGGCCAACCGTCGACCCGAATGTGCACGTTGGCCGGACGTCCGGGGTCCGCGTTGCCGTGAAAGCGTTTGCCCCACACCGCAGGATCTGCCTCACCGCCCATTCCGTATGCAGGCTTGGGGTCGTCGAAGTTACTGGTCTCGACTCCGGGGAACCCGGCAAGACGTAACCGATCACCGACCGCATCCGCGTCGTCGAGAGAACGCACCGTGATCTGAATGTCGATGACGTCCTTGGCGTCCAGGCCGGGCACTGCGGTGGACCCCACGTGGTCGATCCGGACGGCTTCGTCCGCACAGGCGAGAGCCAGGCGGCCGATGATCCGGCGGGCCTGCAACTCCCATGCCGGGTCTGCCGTCACCTGTTCCGGATGCGTGCGGGCGACGATGCCCTCTCTGATGTTGCGCTCGAAGGGAATCAGGCGCTCGTTCCACAGGAGTCGAACCTGCTCGTCGACGCTGCCCGGCGCACCGGTGTTGTCGATCCAGACGTCTGCTGCGGCTCGGCGTGCGTCATCGGTTGCCTGCGCGGCGATGCGTGCGCGGGCGTCGGCCTCCGGCATGTTTCGTTGCCCGGTGAGTCGGCGTACGCGCTCTTCGGCATCGACCCAGACGACCACGACCAGGTGGAAGAACGGACCCATCGAGCCTTCGACGAGGAGCGGAATATCTTGCACCACAATGGCATCCGAGGACGCACCGTCGATGATCTCGGCAGTACGCTGACCGACCAACGGGTGGACGATGCCGTTGAGCTTCTTCCGGGATTCCTCGTTCCCGAATGCCACGGCCGCCAACGCCGGACGGTCCAACGAACCGTCCGGTGCGAGAATGTCGGCCCCGAACGTATCCGTCAGTTGTTGCAGGCCAAGCGTTCCCGGTTCCACGACTTCACGGGCGAGCACATCGGAGTCGACGAGAACTCCACCCAGCTCGGTCAGCACCTTGGCAACGGTCGATTTTCCGGCACCTATTCCACCGGTCAGTCCCAGTCTCAGCATGCACCCAGTCTGACACTCGAACACGCCGAAGCACACCAGCCCCAAATACACCGGTTTCGGAGGTCTGTCGGTTATCTTCGACGAGCGCGACCTCGATGTGCCGACCCACAGCTATTGAAAAGGACACCCATGCGAAGCAATCAGATCCAACCGGGTCGGCACCGCCTTGGCATGGATGCAGGCGTACATTGCGTTCTCATTCCGGAAGTTGCCTCGGCGTTGGCCGACCACCGGCGTAACTGGTTCACCAACCTCCTGACCCCCGCCCGCCACAGCTTTGCCAGCATGCGCAAGCGTACGGAGAGCGTCGGTCAGTGGAGTCCAGCCACCGCCGCGTAGTTCGCACTTCCCCCTCACACATGGGCCCGGTTCATCGGAACCGGGTCCATTGTCGTCTCGCAAGCAGAACATGTCCGCCCGACTGCTATCGAACGAGAAAGCCCCGGCTCTCATGAAGAGAACCGGGGCTGCGGTCACACCCTCACGGGTGGACAACTTCTATCAGGCGTTGCCGGACAGCTTCTCGCGAAGTGCAGCAAGCTGCGCATCGCTGGCCAGCGATCCACCGGTCGAGGCCGGAGCCGATGCTGCGGGAGCATCGCCTTCTGCATCGGCGGGGGCCTGACCCGACTCGGAGGAGTAGTTGGTGTTGGCGGCTTCGGCAGCTTCGTCCTTGGCCGTCTTCTCCATCTGAGCGGTGTGCATCTTGTGGCGACGCTCGGCCTCGGCGTAGCGACCTTCCCACTCTTCACGCTGCTTCTCGTAACCTTCGAGCCATTCGTTGGTCTCGGAGTCGAAGCCCTCGGGGAAGATGTAGTTGCCACCCTCGTCGTACGAGTCGGCCATGCCGTACTTGGACGGATCGAACTCTTCTGCGTAGTCCTCGTTGGCCTGCTTGAGGCTCAACGAAATCCGGCGACGCTCGAGATCGATGTCGATGACCTTGACGAGCGCGTCGTCGCCGACACCCACGACCTGGTCCGGAACCTCCACGTGGCGCTCGGCCAGCTCGGAGATGTGCACGAGGCCCTCGATGCCCTCTTCGACGCGAACGAACGCACCGAAGGGAACCAGCTTGGTGACCTTTCCGGGCACGATCTGGCCGATCGCGTGGGTGCGAGCGAACTGGCGCCACGGATCTTCCTGAGTTGCCTTGAGCGACAGCGACACACGCTCGCGGTCCAGGTCGACGTCGAGAACCTCGACGGTGACCTCGGTGCCGACCTCGACAACCTCGGACGGGTGATCGATGTGCTTCCAGGACAGCTCGGAGACGTGCACGAGGCCGTCGACGCCACCCAGGTCCACGAAGGCACCGAAGTTGACGATGGAGGACACGACGCCCTTGCGGACCTGGCCCTTCTGGAGCTGATGCAGGAACTCGCTGCGGACCTCGGACTGGGTCTGCTCGAGCCATGCGCGGCGCGACAGGACCACGTTGTTGCGGTTCTTGTCGAGCTCGATGATCTTGGCCTCGATCTCCTTGCCGACGTACGGCTGGAGGTCGCGGACGCGACGCATCTCGACGAGCGAGGCAGGCAGGAAGCCGCGGAGACCGATGTCCAGGATGAGTCCACCCTTGACGACCTCGATGACGGTGCCCTTGACGGCCTCGTCCTTCTCCTTGAGCTCCTCGATCGTGCCCCAAGCGCGCTCGTACTGAGCTCGCTTCTTGGACAGGATCAGGCGGCCTTCCTTGTCCTCCTTGGTGAGGACGAGTGCTTCGATCTCATCTCCCACGGAGACGACCTCGTTGGGGTCGACGTCGTGCTTGATGGAGAGCTCGCGAGAAGGGATGACGCCTTCGGTCTTGTAACCGATGTCGAGTAGAACCTCGTCGCGATCGACCTTGACGATGGTGCCTTCGACGATGTCACCATCGTTGAAGTACTTGATCGTCGCGTCGATGGCTGCGAGAAAATCCTCTGCGGAGCCGATATCGTTTACGGCCACCTGCGGTGAGGTTGTGGTTGAGGGCATGTGTTGAGTTGCTCCGGACGGGTTGGGTATCGGTTGATGGATGTTCGGTCGGACTTGTAGAACATGTGCAGCACGAGTGTCGACGGCGATATTCCTGCCGACTCCGCGAACGCCGAGGACGGGCGGACCCGACCTAAGCGCAGCATGAACACACTCGCGGTGATCAGGGTACGCGATGCCGCAGTACCAGCACAAACCCGGTTAGAGTCGGCGTGTGAGCGATCTTCCTGAGCCATCGTCCACTCCCGGCCGCGGCCGTGTCGATTCGGCCGCGAGCGACCGCGCCAGCAGACTCTGGTGGGACTCCGACGCCGACAACTACCACCGTACGCACGGCGCGTTTCTCGGTGTGTCGACCGACACCGGCGAATTCGTCTGGTGCCCCGAGGGACTGCACGAGGGCGATGTGCACTTGTTGGGCGACGTCGCAGACAAGGACGTCCTCGAAGTGGGGTGCGGCAGTGCACCGTGCGCTCGCTGGCTCGGCGCTCAGGGTGCTCGCGCGATCGGTCTCGACATCTCGATGGGCATGTTGCAACGAGGCGTCGACGCCATGGCCGCGGGGGGTTCGACGGTTCCGCTGGTCCAGGCCAGTGCCGAATCGTTGCCGTTCGGCGACGAACGATTCGACATCGTGTGCTCGGCCTTCGGCGCAGTTCCGTTCGTCGCGGACTCCGCCAACGTCATGAAGGAGGTCGCGCGGGTACTGCGGCCCGGGGGAATCTGGGTGTTCGCCGTCAATCACCCGATGCGCTGGGTGTTCCCCGACGATCCAGGGGTCGGCGGCCTGACCGCGACGATTCCGTACTTCGATCGAACCCCCTACGTCGAATACGACGCCGACGGGACCCCTAACTACGTGGAGCATCACCGCACGATCGGTGACCGAGTGCGCGAACTGGTTGCCGCAGGCCTCGAGGTGCGAGACATCGTCGAGCCGGACTGGCCGGAGTGGCTGGACCGAGAGTGGGGGCAGTGGAGCCCGCTGCGTGGGCAACTCTTTCCCGGCACCGCGATCTTCAGCAGTCGAAAGCCGCGCTGAGTCCGTCGTCGATCAGCGGCGGTGCACCCGTGCCTCGACGGTCTCGGTGAATGCGCTGGTCGACGCCTGCCCACCGAGGTCTGCTGTCGCCACGCCGGATTCGACGGTGTCGTCGACCGAGTGTCGGATCCGCCCGGCGGCTGCGGCGAGCCGGTCGTTCCCGTGCCGATCGGCGAGCCACTCGAGCAGCATCGCGGCCGACAGGAACAGCGCAGTCGGGTTGGCGCGATTCTTGCCGGCGATGTCCGGGGCGGAACCGTGTGACGCCTGCGCCATGGCCTGTGATTGCGAGGAATTGATCGACGGGGCGGTACCGAGCGAGCCGGACAACTCTCCCGTCAGATCCGACAGGATGTCGCCGAACATGTTCTCGGCCACGATGACGTCGTAGTCCTCACCGCGTCGAACCAGGTGTGCGGCCAGCGCGTCGACGTGTTCCTCGGTGACCTCGACGTGTGGGAACTGCTCGCCCACGGCGCGGCACGCATCGCGGAACAATCCCGTCGTCATCGACAGCACGTTGGTCTTGTGGACGATGGTGAGCTTGCGGCGGCGTCTGTCTGCGAGCAGGAATGCCTCGCGCGCAATGCGTTCGCATGCCCTGCGGGTGAACACCCCGACCGCGAGTGCCACGTCGGGAGTCGGCATGAATTCGCCGCTGCCGACGAACATGTTGCGATCGGCATAGAACCCCTCGGTGTTCTCCCGCACCACTACCAAGTCCATGTTCGGCGACATCGCTCGCACGCCGGCAAGGGCTTTGGCAGGCCTGATGTTGGCGAACAGGTCGAAATCCTTCCGAATCCGTCCGCCTGGGGTCAGCTGTGAACGGAACGGCTCCGGATACGAGGCACTGTCGTGTGGCCCCAGAATCCAACTCTCTAGCTCGCCCAGTTCCTGAAACGTGCTCTCGGGTATCGGCGTGCCGTACTCGTCGATGGCACCGCGACCGAGCGGGAGGTGCACCCACTCGACCGCCGATCCCCCGACTGCCGCGATCGCCGCGTCGACCACTCGGATCGTGGCGGGCACGATCTCGTGACCGATTCCGTCGCCGGTCATCGCCCCGATCCGTAGCGTCGTTGCATTCCGGCCGTCCGTCTGCGACATCATGGCCTCCATGGTGCAGTCCGCAGAACTTCTACTCGAATCCGGCCTCGATGCAGCGGTTCGCCGCGAGTGGGCGGCGCTGTCGGATGCCGGCCTCCCGAGCCAGAATCGGCACCGAGGTGAATCGAACCGACCACACATCACTGTCGCGGTGGCAGCGTCGATGCCCGTCGCGGTGGACGACGGCGCAGCCGTTCGTTTCGATCCGTTCGATGTGCGCCTCGGCGGGCTCGTCGTGTTCGGCGGTCGGGCGATAACCCTGGCACGCCTGGTCGTTCCGACCAGTGAGTTGCTCGATCTGCACGCCAGGATGCACGCGGCCGTGGGCGAAGACTCGCTCGATCACCTCGACCCCGGCCGATGGACACCGCACGTGACACTGGCCCGGCGATTGACGTCCGAGGAGGCGGGAAACGCCGTACGACTGTTGTCGACGAGCATCGAGGACCTGGTGGGCTCTGTCGTGGCCCTGCGTCGCTGGGACGGCGAGGCCAAACGCGAGTGGCGAATCGGCTGACCGCAACGTCAGAAGGTGAAGTCGCCGAACTGTGTCACCTCCGCGTGGGTGTCGGGAGCGAAGCCTGCGACCACGAGAGCATCGATGGCCAGGAACGACAGCACAACTACCAATACAATTGTCATGCACCTAGCGTCCTACCTGCGGAGAGTCTCCACGAGTGGCAGTAACGCCACATATCCTCGAATTTCTGCCATACTCGTCGCATGCTGAAACGAGTGGTCGTTGCGCTGATGCCGTTGACCGAACAGTTCGAGCTCGGCGTCGCATGCGAGGTGTTCGGGTTCGACCGCTCGGACGAGGGCCTCCCCACCTACGACTTCTCCCTGATCGCGGGTGTCCCCCAACCGATCCGCACCCGCGTCGGTTACACCATCGACGTGCCACACGATCTCGACAGTCTCGACAGCGCCGACCTGATCATCATTCCGGCCGGCGGCACCGAGGCGGCGGACGACGGCAGCTACGTGTGCGGCATCGGATACAACTCGTCCATCGAGCCCTTGCTGGCCAAACTCCGTGCGGCGGTGGACCGGGGTGCCATGGTCGCAAGCCTGTGCAACGGTGCGTTCGTGCTGGGCCAGGCAGGGCTGCTCGACAATCGGCCGTGCACGACGCATTGGCGGCATTCGGCCTCGCTGGCCGCGAAATACCCGCTGGCTCAGGTGGATCCGAACGTCCTCTACGTGGACGCAGGCAACGTCCTCACCAGCGCAGGGACGGCCGCCGGAATCGACCTGTGCCTGCACATCGTGCGCAAGTACCAGGGCAGCGTCGTGGCCAACGGGATCGCCCGCAGAATGGTCGTCCCGCCGCATCGCGACGGTGGCCAAGCTCAGTTCGTCACCAGTCCCCTGCCCGCCACGCACACCGAGACATTGGCACCGCTGCTGGACTGGATGACCGAGAATCTCGACTCCGAGCTGACGATCGGGCGACTGGCAGCACGGGTGAACATGTCGGCACGCACCTTTGCTCGTAGGTTCGCGGCCGAAACCGGAACGACGCCCGCGCGGTGGCTCAACGATCAACGCGTGCTGGCGGCTCAGCAATTGTTGGAGAACTCCGATCTGCCGATGGATTCGATCGCCGAGGTGGTCGGCTTCGGAAACGCCGCCGCTCTGAGGCAGCACTTCGTGAGATTGCGATGCACCACCCCGAACTCGTACCGCCGGACGTTCCGCGCCGCACCCCAGCCCGCCTGACACGCCGCGCTCCGACGCGGCCGGGAAGATTCAGGCGAGTACCTGCGTTGAGACACACCAGAAGCGCAATCAATCGAAAGGGACCGCGTGGCCACTCAGACTTTGACTCAGCAGAATTTCGACGAGATCGTCACCAGCAACGACGTGGTGTTGGTCGATTTCTGGGCATCCTGGTGCGGCCCCTGCCGCCAGTTCGCCCCGACATTCGAGAAGTCGTCGGATGCTCACCCCGACGTCGTGCACGCCAAGGTCGACACCGAGGCCGAGCAGGGTCTGGCTGCGGCTGCGCAGATCCAGTCGATTCCGACGATCATGGCGTTCCGCGAGGGAATTCTCGTCTACGCACAGCCCGGTGCATTGCCTGCACCGGCGCTCGAAGACCTCGTCGGACAGATCAAGGCACTCGACATGGACGTCGTACGCCAGCAGATCGCCGAGCAGGCTCCCGCAGCGGAGTAGTTCTGCACTCCGCACAACGCGAAGGGCCGCTCACCGAGTTCGGTGAGCGGCCCTTCGTTGTGCCACGGGTCGGATCAGTGAGCCGGCCCGATTCAGTGAGCTGCGGCATCCCAGCTTCGACCGGTACCGACCGACACTTCGAGCGGCACCGAGAGTTCGATCGCCGACGACATCTTGTTGCGCACGAGCGCTTCGACTTCCTCGCGCTCGGAGTCGACGACCTCGAGCACCAGTTCGTCGTGTACCTGCAGCAGCATGCGCGACTTCAGAGTCGACTCGGCGAGTGAGCGGTGCACATCGATCATCGCGACCTTGATGATGTCGGCGGCGGTGCCCTGGATCGGAGCATTGAGGGCAGCGCGCTCGGCTACCTCTCGACGCTGGCGGTTGTCGCTGTTGAGATCCGGTAGGTACCGGCGCCTGCCGTACAGGGTCGAGGTGTACCCCACCTTGCGCGCTTCCTCGACGGCATTGCGCAGGTAGTCGCGGACACCACCGAACCGCGCGAAGTACGCCTCCATCTGCTGCTTCGCCTCCTCGGTGGAGATCTTGAGCTGCGCGGCGAGGCCGAATGCGCTGAGCCCGTAGGCCAATCCGTAGGACATCGCCTTGACCCGACGACGCAGTTCGGGGGTGACCTCCTCGATCGGCACCCCGAACGCGCGGGAACCGACGAAGCTGTGGAGGTCCTCACCCGTGTTGAACGCCTCGATCAGACCCTCGTCGCCGGACACGTGCGCCATGATGCGCATCTCGATCTGGCTGTAGTCGGCGGTGAGCAGGGTGTCGTAACCCGCCCCGACGACGAAGCCGTCCCGGATGTGGCGTCCTGCCTCGTTGCGCACCGGGATGTTCTGCAGGTTGGGTTCGGTGGACGACAGCCGCCCGGTGGCCGCAACGGTCTGGTTGAACGTGGTGTGAATGCGTCCGTCGTCGGCAACGGACTTGAGCAGGCCGTCGACCGTCACCTTCATGCGTGTCGCGTCTCGGTGATCGAGCAGGAATTTCAGGAAGGGATGCTCGGTCTTCTCGAACAACCCCTGCAGCGCATCGGCATCGGTGGTGTAGCCGGTCTTGGTCTTCTTGGTCTTGGGCATGTCGAGTTCCTCGAACAGCACCACCTGCAACTGCTTCGGTGACCCGAGGTTGATCTGCTTGTCGATCACGCCGTACGCGGAGTTCGCGGCCTCGTCGACCTGCGCGGCAAAACCGGACTGCAGCGAACGCAGGTGGTCGCTGTCGACGGCGATGCCGGTCGCTTCGACATCGGCCAAGACCGTCAGCAACGGCAGTTCCATCTCGGAGAGCAAGGTGGTCGATTCGATGGCCGCGAGCTCGGCGTCCAGGGCCTCGGCCAGGTCGATGACGGCCCGCGCTTTGAGGATCTCACCCTCGGCGAATGCCGCGTCAGCGGTGTCCTCGGCATCGAGCAACGACATCTGGCCTTCACCCGCATCCTCGACACGGAGCTCTCGCTTGAGGTAGCGCAACGACAGGTCGTCGAGGTTGAACGAACGCTGACCGGGCCGAACGAGATACGCGGCCAGGGCGGTGTCGGTGGTCAACCCCCCGAGGGTCCAGCCACGCCCCCGCACCGCGTGCAACGCCCACTTGGCCTCGTGCAGCGCCTTGGGTTGCGCCGGATCGGCGAGCCAGGCTGCGAGCGCGCGCTCGTCGGATTCGTCGAGGGCTGTTGTCGTCACGAACGCGCCTTCCCCGTCGGCCGCGGCGATGGCCAAGGAAGTCGCGTCACTGTCGAAGGGCCTGCGCGGACCGAGAATGGACAGGCCGCTGCGGCGGCCGTCGGACGCGTGTTCTTCCAACCACTCGGCCAACTCACCCGGGGCGACGATCCCACCGCGGACGTCGAAGCCTTCCTCGGCTTCGGGCTCGACCGACGCGAGCGTCTCGAACAGTCGGTCCCGAAGAATGCGGAACTCCAGATCGTCGAACAGCGCGTGGATCTTCTCGCGGTCCCACGGGGCAAGTTCGAGCTGATCGGGGGTGTACGGCAACGGCACATCGCGCACCATTTCGGTGAGCTCACGATTGAGCACCACACTCGACAGGTTGGCGCGCAGTGCGTCTCCCACCTTGCCCTTCACCTTGTCCACGTTGTCGACAAGGGCAGTGAGCGAACCGTATTCGATGATCCACTTGGTTGCCGTCTTCTCGCCCACACCGGGAATGCCGGGCAGGTTGTCACTCGGATCTCCGCGCAGGGCAGCAAAATCCGGATACTGCGACGGCGTCAACCCGTACTTGCCGGCGACCTCCTCGGGGGTGAACCGGGTCAGGTCCGAAACCCCCTTGCGCGGGTACAACACCGTTACGTTGTCGGTCACCAACTGCAATGCATCGCGGTCGCCCGTGACCACGAGAACGCGGTAGCCGAGCGCCTCCGCCTGCGTCACCAGGGTGGCGATGATGTCGTCCGCCTCGAATCCGGCCTCTGCCATCACCGGGATGCCCATGGCCCCGAGAACATCCTTGGTGATGTCGACCTGGCCGGCGAACTCGTCGGGGGTCTTGCTCCGGTTGGCCTTGTACTCGGGGAACCGCTCGGCACGGAAGGTCTGCCGCGAGACGTCGAAGGCCGCGGCGATGTGCGTCGGCTTTTCGTCTCGCAGCAGATTGATCAGCATCGAGGTGAATCCGTACACGGCATTGGTGGACTGACCGCTGGTGGTCTTGAAGTTGTCCGCAGGCAGCGCGAAGAACGCGCGAAACGCCATGGAGTGGCCGTCGATGAGGAGCAGAGTGGGTCGCTCCCCGCCTGCTTTCGCATCGGTCTCGGCCGCGGGCGCTGCGCTTTTCTCGGTTACTGGGCTCACGGTTGACCAGTCTAGGTAGCGGGTCCGACAACTCGTAGCCGGATGCTCGCTGGGCGCCGCGCTCGCCCTCACGACGCGCGTCGTGCACCGCGAAACACAACCGATACTTTCCGGAAATCTCAGTCGCCGATTTTGCGTCGTTTCAACGGATAGAGTCCGACAATTGCAGTAAATCCCCAACCCGTGACTCAACGACAACCGTCCGGAGGACGTGCGTGGCTCCAAATGTTCGATGGACCAGAAAGGTGCAACCGCCGAGGTTGCGCGCAAGATCTGCCGTTCGGCTACTTCAGCGAACACTTCTACTCGCCGTTCTGAGTTCGATCGCCGCGCTGCTGTTCAGTGCGCCGGCGTTGGCCCAGGAACCTACGCCCACTCCCCCGGCTGCGCCGGGGACGAGTGCCGAGCAGGCACCGCCCGCAGACGCCGTCAGCGTCGCGGGATCTCTCAACAACGCCGGCGAGCGACTCGTCGGCGTCGATGTCGCAGCGCTCGACGCGAGCGGCACCGAAGTCGCTCGAACCACCAGTGAAACCGGCGGCCGCTGGACTCTCGAATTGTCCCCCGGGACATACACATTCCAGGTGGTCCAGGAAACGCTTCCCGACGGGGTGAGCGTCCAGGCAGAAGTCCAGCGTGACGTTCAGGCCGGGC
Organism: Rhodococcus sp. WWJCD1; assembly: GCF_002258735.1. Classification (NCBI taxonomy): domain Bacteria; kingdom Bacillati; phylum Actinomycetota; class Actinomycetes; order Mycobacteriales; family Nocardiaceae; genus Rhodococcus; species Rhodococcus sp. WWJCD1. Next base: position 226,692 of record NZ_NOXY01000027.1, on the reverse strand, counting down.
GTTCCAACACCGTCATCTTCTCCTTCGGTGAAGCCAGAACTGCCACCAGCATTCCGTTCTACGAGAAGTTCGTTCGCACCACAGTCGACGGTTTCCGTTTCGGCCTGGTCATCGCACTGGCGGCGGTAGGGCTGAGCCTGATCTTCGGCACCACCGGCCTGACCAACTTCGCGCACGGCGAACTCGTCACCCTCGGAGCCGTCGCGGCGTGGTTCTTCAACGTGAGCCTCGGAATACAGCTGATTCCGGCCACGGTGCTGGCAATCATCGTCGGAGTCGCGATCGGATGGCTCAACAATGCCTTGATCTGGCGACCACTGCGCAAGCGTCGAACCGGCCTGATCGCACAGCTCGTGGTGACGATCGGACTTGCGATCGCATTGCGCTACCTCATCCTGATCTTCTTCTCGGATCGCTCCGAGCCCTTCGACGACTACCAGGCCCAGACCGAGAACAACTGGGGCCCGCTGTCGATCACCAACGTCAATCTGGCGTGCATCATCATCAGCGTCGTCGTCCTGGTCGGCGTTGCACTGATGTTGCAGCGCACCAAGATCGGTAAGGCCATGCGAGCGGTGGCCGACAATCGTGATCTCGCCGCGTCCTCGGGGATCAATGTCGAGCGTGTCGTCACGTTCGTCTGGTGCCTCGGTGGCGGCCTGGCGGCACTCGGCGGCGTGCTGTTCGGACTTTCCGAACTCGGCGGACGCGTCCAGTGGGAGATGGGCTTCAAGCTCCTGCTGCTGATGTTCGCCGGAATCACACTCGGCGGACTGGGAACGGCCTACGGCGCATTCCTCGGTTGCGTCATCGTGGGTCTGCTCGTCCAGTGGTCGACGTTGGTCATCAATCCCGATCTCAAATACATCGGAGGGTTGCTCGTCTTGATTCTCATCCTCGTCGTCCGACCACAGGGCATCCTCGGCTCGCGACAAAGGATCGGGTGACCACCACATGGATATCATCGGCGCACTTCAGATCTCACTCGCTCAGCTGGTCGGACCGTCGGCCATCTTCTACGCTCTGCTCGCCATCGGCCTGAACCTGCACTTCGGCTACGCCGGGCTGCTCAACTTCGGGCAGATCGGCTTCGCGTTGCTCGGCGGCTACGGCGTCGGCATCACCACGATCACCTACGAGCAGCCACTGTGGCTCGGTATTCTGGTCGGTCTCGCCGCGGCAGGCTTGCTCGCTCTTGTTCTCGGTATTCCGACTCTGCGCCTGCGAGCCGACTATCTCGCGATCGTCACCATCGCAGCCTCGGAGATCCTGCGGTTGGTGTTCCGTTCGACCGCAACGGATTCGGTGACCAAGTCGACCAACGGCATCACCGGCTTCGCCGGCCCGTTCACCAGCATGAGTCCGTTCGAGGGAGGCAAGTCGTACAGCTTCCTCGGCGTGCGCTTCCTGGGCAACGACCTGTGGGCCATGCTCGTCGGCTGGACACTCGTGCTGCTCCTCTGCGGAGTGATCTACCTGCTGACCCACAGCCCGTGGGGACGTGTACTCAAGGCCGTCCGTGAAGACGAGGACGCCGCCCGCTCACTGGGCAAGAACGTCTTCGTCTACAAGATGCAGGCGTTGGTTCTCGGCGGTGTCATCGGCGGTATGGGCGGTGTGTTCAACGCACTGCAGACTCAGTCCATCAACCCCGATTTCTACTCGACGGCGCAGACGTTCTTCGCCTTCGGCGCACTGATTCTCGGTGGGGCGGCAACAGTGTTCGGCCCCGTACTGGGCGCGATGCTCTTCTGGTTCCTGCTGTCCATTCCCGATGCGATTCTGCGGCAATTGATCTCCGGCGACGACCCGGTGCTAAACCTCACCGGCGCCCAGGTCGGTGCCACGCGATTCGTGCTCCTGGGAATCCTGATCGCCGTGTTGATGGTGTTCAGACCTCAGGGCATTCTCGGCAACAAGCGAGAGGTTCAACTCAATGCCTGACCTAAGCAAGGATGCTGCTGCAACGGCTGCACCGAGCAAGAAAGCCAGCACACTCGAATCACGCGCTGCCCAGGCGTTGTCGAGCGATCAACGCGCGTCACTGTTCGCCGGTGTGCCCAACGAACCCGGCGCACCGAAACCCGACGCCACCATGGTGGTCGACGGCGTGTCGCGCACCTTCGGCGGCCTCAAAGCCGTCGACGTGGCGCACCTCGAAATCCAGCGCGGCTGCATCACCGGTCTCATCGGTCCGAACGGTGCAGGCAAAACCACGCTGTTCAACCTGCTCACCGGATTCGATCGCCCCGACACCGGGACCTGGTCGATGGATGGCCAGGAGCTGGGTCGGATGCACCCGCACCAGGTGGCCCGCAAGGGTGTGGTGCGGACGTTCCAGTTGACCAAAGCATTGTCGAAACTGACTGTGCTGGACAACGTTCGGTTGGGCGCAACAGGTCAGCGCGGCGAGCGCATGATCAATACGTTCATGCCGTGGACGTGGAAGGCCCAGGAGCGTCAGATCACCGAACGCGCCTACGAACTGCTGGGGCGCTTCAAGCTCGACGCCAAGGCCGACGATCTGGCCGGCTCACTGTCGGGCGGTCAGCGCAAACTGCTGGAGATGGCACGTGCGCTGATGACCGATCCGTCGGTGGTCATGCTCGACGAGCCGATGGCCGGGGTCAATCCTGCTCTGACGCAATCACTTCTGGGGCACATCAAGTCGCTGCGCGACGACGGTATGACCGTGGTGTTCGTCGAACACGACATGGACGTCATCCGCGACATCAGTGACTGGGTGGTGGTGATGGCTCAGGGCAGCATCATCGCCGAGTCCACGCCGGAGGAACTCTCCAACAACGGTGCTGTCGTCGACGCCTACCTCGGCAGCCACCACGATCAGGCTCTCGAGTTCGACGCCGACGGCAATCCGGTCGGGGCAACCGCCGAACTGGCGGAGGCGCTGAAACAGGCCGAGAAGGAAGAACTCGAAGCGGGAGGCGATCTTTCGGAACCGGAGTTCGTCAGCCCAGTGACGCCCGACGTCGCCCAGGGCGGCTCGCACCGGGCCAAGGAGGACAACTGATGAGCGAACAGACATTGACGCCGGCCGAATTCGCCGCCACACCCGAGGAGCACGCTCGCCTGGCCGAAGGCGCACTGTTGCGCGCCGACGGATTGGTGGCCGGTTACATCCCCGGCGTCAACATCCTCAGCGAATGTAACTTCTTCCTCAACGACGGCGAGATCGTCGGCATCATCGGGCCCAACGGTGCCGGTAAGTCGACATTGCTCAAAACGCTCTTCGGGCTCGTTGCCGTCCGCGAGGGCAGCGTGAAGCTTCGCGGTGACAACATCACCTCTGCCGAGGCGCACGTGCTGGTCACGAAGGGCGTCGGATACGTTCCGCAGACCCAGAACGTGTTTCCGTCGCTGACCATCGAGGAGAACCTCGAAATGGGAATCTATCTGCGTCCCAAGAAGTTCGGCGAGCGCTTCGAGTTCGTCAGCGAGTTGTTCCCCCTGCTCGGAGAGCGCAAGAAGGTCAAGGCAGGCGCACTGTCCGGTGGCGAACGACAGATGGTCGCCATGGGACGCGCACTGATGATGGAGCCCTCGGTACTGCTGCTCGACGAACCGTCGGCCGGACTGTCGCCGATGTTCCAGGACGAGGTGTTCATCCGCTGCAAGAAGATCAACGCGGCGGGGGTCTCGATCATCATGGTCGAGCAGAACGCCCGTCGCTGCCTTCAGATCTGCGACCGCGGCTACGTTCTCGATCAGGGCCGCAACGCGTACACCGATACCGGTCCTGCGTTGATGAACGACCCGAAGGTGATCGAGCTGTACCTCGGCACACTGGCCGGAAGCAAGGAGAAGAAGACGTAGATCTTCGTCGACGACGAAGCCCCGGTTCGACTCGATGTCGAACCGGGGCTTCGTCTGTGCACCCGCATCGACCGGTACACACAACACTGGGCCCGAGTCCTGATCGAGGACTCGGGCCCAGTGCCTGTGTGTCAGTTACCGATCACTCGCCGACGACGATGTATCCGTCCGTCGTCAGCTTGTTGTCCGGCCCGAAGACCAGGTTGCCGTAGGAACCGGTGGCGGGCTCACCTGCATCACTGAAGTTCAGCGCGCCCGTGATTCCGTCGTAGTCGATATCCGTTCCGGCCTTGACGAGCGGAAGGCACTCGGCGTAGCTGGTGCACTTGGTGCCGTCCTTGGTGATGCTGTTGATGTTGGCAGCGATATCGGTGCCTGCCGTCGACTTCGCCTGCTCGGCCGCGAGTGCCGAGATGACCACTGCGTCGTAGGACTCACCGGCGTAGTTGAAGTCCACCAGCGCCGGGTCGACTCCCTTGAGGCGGTCCTGGAAGGCCGTTCCGACGTCGGTCAACGGGGTGGTTCCGCGCATGGTGTCCAGCAGACCTGCTGCCACAGACTCACCGAGCGCATTACCCATGTTGCCGTCGACGCCGAACACTGCCGTGCCGTCGGACGGTCCGATGCCGATCTCGTGCATACGGGTGATGATCTTCGCGGACTCCTCGAAGCCGATGATGGCAACGGCATCCGGGTTGAAGTTCTTCACGCCGTCGACCTCGGCGTTGAACGACTGTGCGTTCGGGTCGTAGATGGTCGTCTGAATCTGGTCTGCCGCGATGCCTGCCTCTTCGAGGTTGTCCGCGGTGTTCTTGGCCAGACCCGTGCCGTAGGGATCGTTGAGCGCGAGGATGGAGACGCGCTGCGCGCCGTCCTCGGCGATCAGCTGCGAGAGTGCCTGTGCCTGCAGCACGTCGGTGGGAGCGGTACGGAAGTACTGTCCCTTGTCCGGGTAGCAGACGAACTGGTCCGAGGTGTTGGCGGGCGAGAACTCCACGACGCCTGCGCTGGCGATCTTGTCGATGACCTTGAGGGAGACCGAGGACGATGCTGCACCGACGATGACGTTCGCGCCGCCGGCGAGCAGGCGGTCGACCGTGGTGTTGGCGGTGTCCGTCGTCGTATCGCCGGAGTCACCGGGGATGAGGGTGACGGGCTGATCGAGGACGCCACCGGCGCCGTTGACGTCGTTGACGGCCAATTGAACACCGGCAACCTCGGGCGGTCCGAGGAAGGCCAGGGTTCCGGTCTCGGGGAGAAGGGTTCCCACCACCAGAGGCGACGTGTCGGGGGTTGCCCCGGCAGTGGCCTGCTCGGGCGTGCAGTCGGTGGAGACGGTCGTTTCCGCGGCTGCAGTGCCGCCGCTGGCACTGGTGGTATCGGTCGAGCCGGAGTCGTCGCTCGACGAACAGCCGAACAGTGCGAGCGAGGTGACGCTCAGCACCGCAGCCGTGCGGACATAGGTCCGAATTGCCATCTAGGTTCTCCTTGAAATTGCTCGTCGTTGAAGCGCACCTGAGTTACATGTGGCTCACGTGTGGATCAGACGCTAATGCTCGGAGTCGATTCGCAAGGCCTAGAACGACGCTCGTGACCTGACTGTGACCTAGAGAGACGAAGTTTTACGTGGCCGTAGCTTTCGCGAGCCGATCAGCCCTCTGCCGCAGGCTTGTTCGCAGGAGTACCGAGTGTCTCGATCACAACCTCGGCGACAGCCTTCATCGTCGTTCTGCGATCCATCGCTGCTCGTTGAATCCACTTGAACGCCTGCGGTTCTGTGAGCGATTGCGACTCCATCAGAATGCCCTTGGCCTTCTCGATCAACTTCCGCGTTTCCAGTCGATCCTGCAGATCGGCTATCTCGGATTCGAGTGCAGAGATCTCGCTGAAACGACTGGCTGCCAACTCCACCGCGGGCATCAGATCTGCTTTGGTGAACGGCTTGACCAGATAGGCCATCGCTCCGGCGTCACGTGCCTTCTCGACCAGCTCACGCTGACTGAACGCGGTGAGAATGACGACGGGGGCGATGCGCTTCTCGGCGATCTCCGACGCCGCATCTATCCCGTCTCGACGCGGCATCTTGACGTCCATGATGACCAGATCGGGACGTAGTTCGACGGCCAAGTCCACCGCCTGCTGACCGTCCGCGGCCTCCCCGACCACGTCGTAGCCCTCTTCGCGGAGCATCTCCACGAGGTCCAATCGAATCAGGGATTCGTCCTCTGCCACCACCACACGAAGCGGGGGCTTGCCAGTACCGTGCGCACCAGGAGCGTTCATCTGTATCGGTCTCCTTTGACAGTCATCGCCCATCAGGGCCGTCGACCATCTGAAGGGTACCGGTGCGCGCCCCCGAAAGCGCATCTTCTAAACTCGTCAATCGTTGCTTGAAAGACGCCAGCCCTCGTATCCCAATTGGCAGAGGAAACGGATTCAAAACCCGTCCAGTGTGAGTTCGAGTCTCACCGAGGGCACCACAGCAGCAAAGCGCGTCGAGCGGTCGATCGGTAAAGGCCGCCCATGATCGCGCCTACAGTGGAGTCATGTACATACCCAGCAGTCTTCGATGCCATGACACCAGCGCGGGCAAATTGTGCGCGCAGAAGGTCGACCACCGTTTCGGAGATTCCGCGGACCAGTCCGCTCAGTGGGTGTACTACACCTGCAGCGCGGACTCCGCTCACGAGACCGGTTACGTCGACCGCCTGGTCACCGCCTGAATCATGTTCGTAGAGCGCGCCTACGTCGATGCCGACGACGTCGGATCGGATTGGCCCTTCACCGTGCCTGCAGTCGCCGACCTCGCTCGCGACGGACTCGAATTCCTGGCGCCGGTCACAATTCTGGTCGGCGACAACGGTTCCGGTAAATCGACCCTTGTCGAGGCGATCGCCGAGGGTTTCGGAATCGATGCCCGCGGCGGGCGGGCGGCGCAGCAGTCGCGTCGACTCGACGAGGTGACCAGCGCCCTCGGCGAGGTGCTCGAGCTGGAAACCACACCGCGGGGTTCTCGAATGCTTCGTGGCCCACGACTGCAGAAACGCGGCTTCTTCCTCCGCGCCGAAACCGCATTCGACATGGCCGAAAACCTCGGTGGTATGCCGGGTTTCTGGGAAGAGAACACAGCCGAGATGAGTCACGGCGAAGGCTTCCTCGCCATGTTCGGTGCGATGTTGGCCGAACCCGGCTTCTATGTCCTGGACGAGCCCGAGTCGGCTCTGTCGTTCACCGCAAGCCTGCAGCTCGTCGCGCTGATGTCCGAACTGGGCGACGAGGGGGCACAGATCGTCTGTGCCACGCACTCTCCGATCCTGGCCTCGACACCGGGCGCGGACATCGTGGAAGTGGGCGAACACGGTCTGCGCCGAAGCACCTGGGACGAACTCGAATTGGTGCAGCACTGGCGTCGATACCTCGACGATCCGAACAGCTACCTCCGCCATCTGCTCGGCTGACCTGCAGCCCGTCGCTCACCCTGCCGTCAGCGAGACCTCCTGACGACGACGCACGCTCCCCGGTGACACCCCCGTCGCGCGTTTGAACGCCTTACCGAACGCCGCCTCCGAGAGATAGCCACTGCGCCGGGCCAATTCGGCTACCGAGACATCACCCGACCGAAGACTGTCGTGGGCGATCTGCATCCGCCACATCGAGAGATAGCGCATCACCGATTCACCGACCAACTCGGTGAATCGGGCAGAGAACGCCGAACGAGACATCTTCACCTCGGCAGCCAGTGCGGCAACCGTCCACTGCGCGTCGGGGTTTCGATGAATGAGGGCGAGCGCCGCGCCGACCTGAGAATCCGCGAGTGCGCCGAGCCATCCGGACCGTGCCCGCTCGTCGTCCGCCATCCACGACCGCAGAGCCTGGATCACCAGCACGTCGGACAGCCTGGTGATGACCGCTTCTCCCCCAGGCTCCAGCGAGGTCGCCTCGTCGGCGACCATGGCCAAGAGCGAGTGCATCCGAGACTGCCGCGGGCCCGAATCCGCATCGATGACGACGAGCGCAGGCAACACACCGATGAGTTGCTGCGCCGCCGGATGATCCAGTCGCACTGCGCCGCACATGAGCGTCGCGCTCGCTTCCCCGCTGCCGCTTCGGATGACCGCGTATCGATCGCTGACGTAGTCGTGCGGAAGGTCGTAGACAACAGGCGCACTCACTGCTGCGTCGTCATCGCTGGCGAGCACGTGCCCGCGGCCGTGCGGAACCAGAGCGAAGTCACCGGGAAGGAGGTCGCGAGTGGGGACGCCCGGCACCGACAACCGACATCGCCCGCTGACGACGGTGTGGAACCAGAGCGCGTCTTCCATGGACGGCAACTCCAAACCCCACGACCCGGACAGCTCGGATCTGCAGTAGAAGGATCCTGTCATTCGCAGAAAGTGCAGCGCCTCCCCGAGGGGATCGGGCGACTTCCACGGGTCGAGTCCACGCATTGATCGATCGTCTCACAGCGTGGACGATCGGACATCTTTTCGAGCCGATAAGTCATTGTCCATCCAGCTCTGGACGTCCAGAGTGGATGCAGTGACAACGGACTCAACGGAAGGAACACCATGATCACGATTCTGGGAGCGACCGGTCAGGTCGGATATCGCGTCGCCGAGAGACTTCTGAAGGAGGGCAGGCACGTGCGCGCAATCGGCCGGAACACCGCTCGCCTCGACGCGCTGGCGGCTGGTGGCGCGCACACCGTCCAGGCGGACCTAACACCCGTGCCGGCCGCATCCTTCGCGGGGAGCGAGGCCGTGTTCGCGATGCTGCCGAGCAATCCCTACGCCGAGGACTTCGCCGCCGAGCAGGCAATGTGGGGCGCCTCGATCGTCGATGCCCTCCGCGTGTCCGAGGTGGAGAGGATCGTGGCGCTGAGCAGCCTCGGTGCCGATCGCCTCGACGCACCCGGCGTCATCGGCTGCCTCGCCGAACAGGAAGAACGCCTCCGGACATCGACCGATCGGAGCCTTCACCTGCTGCGTCCGGTGTCGTTCTTCGAGAACTTGCTTCCGGCGGCGCAACAGCTGACCGACAGTGGAACACACGTGGACTCGGTGGACCCGCACCTTCCGATTCCGATGATCGCCACCTCGGACATCGCCGACGCCGCCGTACGGGCACTGACCGATTCGCCGTGGGACGGTGTACGCACCCAGGTTTTGCTGGGCGAGCGAGACCTCAGCTACGCCGAGGCCACGGCAATTCTGGGAGAACGACTGGCAATCACAGCGGCGCGTTACGAGCGCCTGCCGTACGAGGCCATGGCAGACGTGCTCGTCTCGATTGGATTCTCGCGATCGTATGCACAGTTGTACGTCGACATGACCAGGGCATTCAACACCGAAGAACTGACCCGTGACGTTCGCCGGTCACCCGACAACAGCACCGAGACCTCATTCGAAGAATTCGCGGACTCGATTCCGGCACCGGCAGCCGTGTCATGATCGACCGAATAGCCTCCGCATCAACACTTGTCGGCGCAATCGGATCAGCATTGATGGCGGGAGTGCTGCTGGCGTTCTCGATCAGCGTGCTGCCCGGACTGAAGACCCTTCCGGTTCCGATCGCGATCTCCTCGATGCAGAGTGCCAATGCAGCGATCCTCAATCCGCTGTTTCTCATCCTGTTCATGGGCACGGCGCTGTCTTGCGTGATCGCAGCCGTGTCGACTCCGTTCACCGACCGCGGCCACTCCGCACTGATCATCGCCGGGGCAATGCTGTACGTGATCGGGTGCTTCGCGGTCACGGTCACACTGAATGTGCCCCTCAACGACGCGTTGGCTGCAGCCGACTCGACCACCGCGGCAGGAGCGGCGACGTGGGAAGAGTTCACGACGAAGTGGGTGCTGTGGAACAACATTCGTACCGCGGCCGCGACCGCAGCATGCGCGGTCCTGATTCTGGGTCAGGGCAGATCGGTACTGGGCTGATCGGACGTCGAATCCTGGTGTCGCTTGCGAATTTCTTCCTCGAACCGCGCGATGAGGTGGTCGGTGTCGGCGGTCGAGACGTCGCGTGCGCCCTCGTCCATCGCTGCGTCACGCCCCCGGCGCAGTGCGGCGAGTTCGGCTTCGAGTTCGTTGTTGTCGAGTACACGTGGATCCAACATCTCTCCATTGTGGTCCCCACTCCCGCACCCCCGCGGGGATTTGCTTCAATCGCGCCATGAACGTCGTGCACAGTTTCGAGCCGATCGTCGGCCCGGGCGCAACCACCCTGGTTCTGGGCTCCATGCCCGGCGTCGCATCGCTGGCGGCGCAGCAGTACTACGCCCATCCACGAAATGCGTTCTGGCCGATCATGGGAACGTTGTTCGGTGCCGGACCCGAACTCCCGTACGACGCACGCACAGAGCGCCTCCGAGACCACCGAATTGCCGTCTGGGATGTACTGAAACTGTGCACGCGCGCGGGCAGTCTCGATTCGGCAATTGTCGAATCATCTATCGTTGCAAACGATTTCGAGTCACTTTTCGCGCAGCAGCCGAATATCGACAGGGTGTTCTTCAACGGAGCCAAGGCGGCCGAGAGCTACCGACGTCACGTGGCGACGGGACTGCCGCTCCCCCGCGTCGAATTCACCCGGTTGCCCTCTACCAGTCCGGCGCACGCCTCACTGGACCTTGCAGCCAAGACTCGGGCCTGGGCGAGCGCGTTCAGTCGCGGACCCGCTTCGGAAAATGTCGAATGAGGCCTTCCTGCACGACCGTTGCCAGCAACTGGCCGTCCATCGAGAAGAAACGACCGGTGGCCAGGCCACGCGAGCCGGCGGCGACGGGTGATTCGGTGGCGTACAGGGCCCACTCGTCGAACCTGAACGGTCGGTGGAACCAGATGGAGTGGTTCACCGTGGCGGCGACGATCCGATCGAGTCCCCACGACAGTCCGTGAGTGGTGATGATCGAATCGAGCACGGTGGTGTCCGACGCGTAGCCCATGGTCGCGGCGTGAAATATCGAGGCGTCGGGCAGATCGCCGTCGGCCTTCATCCAGACTCGATTGTGATTGAGCTTCTCACCGGTACCGTGCATGATCCAGGCCGGATCGTTCGCGTAGCGCATGTCGATCGGCTTGAGAGCATCGACGAACATCTGGAGTCGATCCTCGTACCCGACGAAATGATCGCCCAGGGGTGGCAGCGCGTCGGGGTACGGGACCTCGGGAACCTCGACGCTGTGTTCCAGGCCTTTTCCGAAATCTTGGAACGCTGCGAGCATGACGAACAGCTCGTTGCCGTCCTGGACAGCAGTCACCTGACGGTTGGCGAAGGCGCGGCCGTCGCGCTGGCGCGAGACCCGGTATTCGATGGGCTTCTTGACGTCACCACCGCGGATGAAGTGGGCGTTGATCGCGTGGACGTCCCGCGACGTGCCGGACACGGTGCGACCCGCTGCGATCAGGCCCTGTGCGACAAGTTGTCCCCCGAACGTACGGCTCCCCACCTGCTCGGGGTGAACGCCGACGAACACGTCCTCCTCGACCTCCTCCAGTGCGAGGAGATCGAGGAGCGTCTCGAGATCGGTCTTCACCGCTGTACTGCTCGGCGCGCTTTCGCTGACGCCGGTTCCCCCCGCTTCGACCACTTACCGGTCCTCTTCTCCGATTCGGTGCACATGGATCAAGTTGGTCGAGCCTACTGTGCCGGGAGGGGCACCGGCCACGATCACGACCTGATCGCCCTTGTTGTACCGACCGAGTTCGAGCAGCGCCTTGTCGACCTCTTTGACCATCGCGTCCGTGGACCCCACGTCGGGTACCAGGAACGTCTCGGTTCCCCAGCTCAGCGACAGCTGGCTGCGTACCTCGGAGATCGAGGTGAACGCGAGAAGAGGAAGCTTGGTGTGCAGACGGGCCAACCGTCGAACGGTGTCACCCGACTGTGTGAAGGCCACGAGAGCCTTGGCATCCAGCCGCTCTCCGATGTCGCGGGCGGCGTAGGAGATCACGCCGCGCTTGGTGCGCGGGACGTGTGTCAGCGGCGGAACGCTGTCGCCCTCGGTCTCGACCGTCTCGACGATGCGCGCCATGGTCCGCACCGTCTCCATGACGTACTTGCCGACCGAGGTCTCACCGGACAGCATCACCGCATCGGTGCCGTCGAGCACCGCGTTGGCCACGTCGGAGGCCTCGGCGCGCGTCGGACGGGAATTCTCGATCATCGATTCGAGCATCTGAGTCGCGACGATGACGGGCTTGGCGTTGGCGCGAGCGATCTGAATGGCGCGCTTCTGCACCAGCGGGACCTGCTCGAGCGGCAACTCGACGCCGAGGTCACCGCGGGCAACCATGATGGCGTCGAACGCGAGCACGATGGCTTCGAGGTTGTCGACAGCCTCGGGCTTCTCCAGCTTGGCGATGACGGGAACTCGGCGGCCGACACGATCCATGACGGCATGGACGAGTTCGACGTCCGCGGGCGAACGGACGAACGAGAGCGCGATGAAGTCGCATCCCAGAGCGAGTGCGAATTCGAGGTCCGCGATGTCCTTCTCGCTCATGGCCGGAACGGACACGTCCATGCCGGGCAGGGAGACGCCCTTGTTGTTGCTGACCGGTCCACCTTCGGTGACACGACACAGCACGTCGTTGCCTTCGACTCCGGTGACCACGAGGCCGACCTTGCCGTCGTCCACGAGGAGGCGGTCGCCTTCCTTCGCGTCCTGAGCCAGTTCCTTGTAAGTGGTCGACACCCGGTCGTGGGTGCCTTCGCACTCCTCGACGGTGATACGGATCAGCTCACCGCTGGCCCAGGTGGTCGAGCCCTCGGCGAAGCGGCCGAGACGAATCTTCGGTCCCTGCAGGTCGGCCAGAATGCCCACGGCTTTGCCGGTGGCGTCCGACGCTGCGCGGACCCTCTCGTAGTTGGCCTGGTGATCGGGGTGATCACCATGGCTGAAGTTCAGTCGTGCGACATCCATTCCACTCTCTACGAGTTCACGGATTCGCTCTGTGGTTGCGGTTGCGGGTCCAAGGGTGCAGACAATCTTCGTACGTCGGCTCACGAAAGCGAGCCTAGCCGCTGGACGCCCCGTTCTCTATCGCAGACGTTCCCAGTCGGATACTACCGATCGGTAGCCTCGCTACGCCGCTGCTGGGACGGTCTGCACCGGTTCAGAGACGAGCGTCACACCACCGCGAGAGGCAGTGCCGTGGGGTGCACCGGAGACGGCAATTCCGAGTGCCCGGTGAGGAAAGCGTCGACTCCATGAGCCGCCGATCGTCCCTCTGCGATCGCCCACACGACCAACGACGCACCTCGATGCGCATCTCCGCAGACGAACACCCCAGGCGCGGTGGTCTGCCAGTCGGGACCACACGACAACGCACCACGCTTGGTGAGCGCGAGGCCGTACTCGTCGAGCAACGGACCGTGCTCCACGCCTTCGAAACCGATGGCGAACAGCGCCAGATCACAGGGCAGTTCGACCTCTTCACCGATCGGTGTGACGACGCGTCGACCGTCCGCGTCACGCTGCACCTCCACCTCGGCCAGCACCATGGCACGCACGTGTCCGCGCTCGTCACCGAGGAAGCGCTGCACGGCCACCTGATGACGTACAACGCCGCCCTCGGCGTGCGCAGGCGAGGTGCGCAGTACCAACGGCCACGACGGCCACGGCGACAGGCTGTCGTCGCGTGCCCCGGGCAGAGCAGGGTTGTAATCGAGCTGGGTGACCGACGCGGCACCTTGGCGGTGCGCCGTACCCAGACAGTCGGCCCCGGTGTCGCCGCCGCCGATGATCACCACATGCTTGTCCGCGGCCGAGATCGACGTGGGACCGTCGCCCTCACATTCCTTGTTCGACGGCACCAGGTGTTCCATCGCCAGGTGGATACCGTCGAGTTCGCGACCGATCACCTCGGTGTTGTCTCGGGCCCGCAGAGCGCCGACCGCCAGCACGACGGCATCGAAGGATTCGCGGAGCTGCTCGACCGTGAAGTCGATGCCCACCTCGCAGTCGGTCACGAAATGTGTTCCCTCGGCCCGCATCTGCATCAGGCGCTGATCCAGCACCGACTTCTCCAGCTTGAACTCGGGGATGCCGTACCGGAGCAGACCACCCAGGCGGTCATCCCGCTCGTACACCGTGACGTCGTGTCCGGCGCGTGTGAGCTGTTGTGCCGCAGCCAATCCCGCAGGACCGGATCCCACGACGGCGACTCGCTTGCCGGTGGTGATCGTCGGCGGCTGCGGAACGATGCTGCCCTCTTCCCAGGCCAGATCCGCGATGGTCTGCTCGACCCGCTTGATCGTGACGCTACCGCCGGTGGCCGCCTCGGAAATCGAAAGCACACAGGCTGATTCGCACGGTGCCGGGCACACCCGACCGGTGAACTCCGGGAAGTTGTTGGTCGCGTGCAGTCGGTCGCTCGCCGCATCCCACCGGTCACGACGAACCAGATCGTTCCACTCGGGAATGAGATTGCCCAGCGGACAACCTGCAGTTCCGGAGTGGCAGAACGGAATTCCGCAGTCCATACAACGACGTGCCTGATCGGAGACCTCCGCGGCCCGTTCGCTCGTCGGCTGGTGCGAATACACCTCGTTCCAGTCCTTGACGCGCTCACCGATCGGACGCTTGACAGCCTCGCGCTTGACGACTTTCAGAAATCCCTGTGGATCAGCCACGTGCAGCCTCCATGATCGCAGCATCGACGTCGCGCCCTTCGGCACGCGCCATTCGAGTCGCTTCCAGCACCCGCTGGTAGTCGACGGGCATGACTTTGGTGAACAGCGCGGACCGGCGTGGCCAGTCGGCCAGCAACGAGGTCGCGACGGTGGACCCGGTCCAGCGCTGGTGATTCTCGACGGTCTCGCGCAGCCACACCAGATCGTCCGGGTTGGGGACCTGCAGTTCGACCATCGCCATGTTCACGTCGGCCGGATCGAGACCGAGAACGAAGGCGATACCGCCGGACATTCCCGCGGCCATGTTGCGACCGGTCGGGCCCAGCACGACGACCCGGCCACCGGTCATGTACTCGAACGCGTGGTCACCCACGCCCTCGTTCACCGCGATCGCTCCCGAGTTCCGGACCGCGAAGCGCTCCCCTGCCTTGCCCCTCAGGTACACCTCGCCCGAGGTTGCGCCGTACAGAATGGTGTTGCCGGCGATCACGTTGTCCTCGGCGACGAAGGGCGCATCGTCGGCCGGACGCACCACGATGCGACCACCCGACAGTCCCTTGCCGACATAGTCGTTCGCGTCACCGACCAGATCGATCGTGATACCCGGTGGAAGGAAGGCACCGAGCGACTGCCCTGCCGATCCGGTGAACGCAACGCGAATGGTGTCGTCCGGGAGTCCACCCGCGCCGTAGCGTCGGGTGACCTCGGACCCCAGAAGCGTTCCGACGGTGCGGTTGACGTTACGTACCGGCAGCTCCAGCTTCACCGGATGCGCATCCTCCAGCGCTCCCTCCGCCAACTGGATCAGCGTCCGATCCAGCGCGAGATCGAGACCGTGGTCTTGCCCGCGGAGGCGTCGACGCTGCGACATCGGGGCACCGTGCCGGTCGACGGGCATCGCGAAGATCGGAGCCAGATCCAGGCCCTTGCTCTTCCAGTGTGCGACGCCTGCGGCTGTCTCCAGTACGTCGGCGTGGCCCACTGCCTCGTCGATACTGCGGAAGCCGAGCTGCGCGAGGTACTTTCGCACGTCCTCGGCGATGAACTTGAAGAAGTCCTCGAGAAACTCCGGCTTCCCGGTGAACCGCTTGCGCAGCTCCGGATTCTGGGTCGCGACCCCGACCGGGCACGTATCAAGGTGGCAGACACGCATCATGATGCATCCCGCCACGATCAGCGGAGCCGTCGAGAATCCGAATTCCTCCGCACCGAGAAGTGCCGCGACGATGACGTCGCGACCGGTGCGCATTCCACCGTCGCACTGCACGGTGATGCGGTCACGCAAGCCGTTGAGCACCAGCGTCTGCTGAGCGTCGGCCAGGCCGATCTCCCACGGAGCGCCGGCATGCTTGAGCGAGGTCAACGGTGCCGCCCCGGTGCCGCCGTCGTATCCCGAGATGAGGACGACGTCGGCGTGCGCCTTACTGACGCCGGTCGCCACCGTGCCGACGCCGACAGAACTGACGAGCTTGACGTGCACGCGCGCATTCTCGTTGGCGTTCTTGAGGTCGTGGATCAGCTGCGCGAGATCCTCGATCGAATAGATGTCGTGGTGCGGGGGCGGCGAGATCAAGCCGACGCCCGGCGTCGAATGTCGTGTCTTCGCCACCCACGGATACACCTTGTAGCCGGGCAACTGACCGCCCTCGCCTGGCTTGGCTCCCTGCGCCATCTTGATCTGAATATCGGTGGCGTTGACCAGGTAGTCGCTGGTCACCCCGAAGCGGCCACTGGCCACCTGCTTGACGGCACTGCGGCGCTTCGGGTCGTAGAGGCGGTCGACGTCCTCACCGCCCTCACCCGAGTTGGACCGGCCGCCGAGGTTGTTCATCGCCACGGCCATCGTCTCGTGCGCTTCGGCAGAAATGGATCCGTAGCTCATCGCTCCGGTGTTGAACCGCGTCACGATCGATTCGACCGACTCCACTTCGTCGAGCGGAACCGGCTGCCGCACACCATCTTTGAACTCGAACAAACCACGCAGGGCACCGCCTTCACGAGCGAGCCGGTCCACCTCGTCGGTGTACTTCTGGAACACGTCGTAGCGCCCGGTGCGGGTCGCATGCTGCAACAGGAACACCGTTTCGGGCGTGAACAGGTGCAGTTCCCCTTCCCGCCGGAACTGGTACTCACCGCCGATTTCCAACCGACGGTGAACACGGTCGGTGGGGTTCTCGGGGTACGCCCGACGGTGGCGCAGCTTGACCTCCTCGGCGAGCACGTCCAGGCCGACGCCGCCGAGCTTGCTGACCGTGCCCTTGAAGTACTCGCGCACCACCTCGCGATCGAGACCGACCGCCTCGAAAACCTGTGCGCCGGTGTAGGACCCGACGGTCGAGATGCCCATCTTGGACATCACCTTGAGCACACCCTTGCCGAGACCGTACAGATAGTTCCGTACTGCGATCGTCGGTTCGACGCCGGTCAGCTCACCCTCGCCGACGAGATCCTCGATCGATTCCATCGCCAGATACGGGTTGACCGCGGCGGCACCGAATCCGATGAGCAGCGCGAGATGATGGACTTCGCGTGCATCGCCGGATTCGACGACGAGTGCGATCTTGGTGCGCTCCTTGGTGCGCACCAGATGGTGGTGTACGGCCGAGGTGGCCAGCAACGACGGAATCGGAGCGCGGGTGTGGTCCGAGTCGCGATCGGAGATGATCAGCGTTGTGTACCCGGCAGCGATGGCTTCCGATGCCCGAGCACGCAGTTCCTCGATGGCCTCGGCGAGACCTTCGCCGCCGCGCTCGACCTCGTAGAGGCCACGCAACACCGTCGCCGACAATCCGGGGTGGTCGCCGTCGTCGTTGATGTGGATGATCTTGTTCAACTCGTCGTTGTCGAGCACCGGCCACGGCAACACGATCTGCCTGCACGACGCCGCGGTGGGCTCGAGCAGGTTCTGCTCGGGACCCATCACCCGCGCGAGCGAGGTCACGATCTCCTCCCGGATCGAATCCAGCGGCGGGTTGGTGACCTGGGCGAACAGCTCGATGAAGTAGTCGTAGAGCTGACGCGAGCGCTGCGACATGACTGCCGCAGGGGTGTCGGTGCCCATGGACCCCAGTGGCTCTCCCCCGGATGCGGCCATCGGTGTCAGTACGACGCGCAGGTCTTCCTCGGTGTAACCGAACGCGACCTGCCTGCGCACCACGGAGTCGTGGTTGTACTGAATGTGCGCGCGCTCGGGCAGGCTCTTGATCTCGAGCAGTCCGGCATGCAGCCACTCCTGATACGGATGTTCGGTGGCCAGTTGGAGCTTGATCTCCTCGTCGGGTACCAATCGTCCGGCGACGGTGTCGATCAGGAACATCTTGCCCGGCTCGAGTCGGCCCTTGGCGACGACCTCGGATTGCGGCACATCGAGCACGCCGGCCTCGCTGGCGAGGATCACGCGACCGTCGGCCGTCTGCCACCAGCGACCGGGGCGAAGCCCGTTGCGATCGAGTACGGCCCCGACGTAGCTGCCGTCGGTGAACGTCACACAAGCCGGGCCGTCCCAGGCCTCCATCATCGACGAATGGAACTGATAGAACGCCCGCACTCGCGGATCCATCGTGCGGTGGTTCTCCCACGGCTCCGGCACCATCATCATCACCACATGCGGAACACTGCGTCCACCGAGGTGCAGCAGTTCGAGCACCTCGTCCAAGGACACCGAGTCCGACGCATCGGGATTGCAGATCGGGAACAACCGCTCGAGGTCACCAGGGATCAGGTCGCTCGAGAGCAGCGCTTCCCGAGCCCGCATTCGGTTTCGGTTGCCCTTGACGGTGTTGATCTCACCGTTGTGGGCCACGTAGCGATGCGGGTGCGCCAGCGGCCACGACGGAAACGTGTTGGTGGAGAATCGACTGTGAACGATGGCAATAGCGCTCGTGCACAACGGGTTCCGCAACTCCGGGAAGTAGAGCGGCAGCTGCATCGTGGTGAGCATGCCCTTGTAGACGATGGTGCGCGAGGACAGCGATGGAAAGAACAACCCGGAGCCCTCGGCCTCGATCTCGGGGGTGACCCGTTCCGAACGCTTACGCAGCGCGTACACCAACCGATCGAGCGCCAGACCGGCCGGCCGCACGCCGTCGACCTCGGGGGCCGTGACGAAGAGGTAGCTCATGTACGGCATACAGCCCAGAGCGGTGACTCCCACGTCGGCTCGATCGGGATCTACCTCGACCGGGACCCAACCCAGGATCTCCAGACCTTCTTCGGTCGCAACGGATTCGACACGTTCGACGGCGAGCGCACGCTCCCGGATTCCCTGCGGCAGAAAACACACGCCGGCTGCAAATGTATTGTCACCGTCGGCTGATGCCGTAGGTAGATCGAACGGCGCGAGAGAGACGAGAAGTTCGACCGGGAGCTGGATCAGAATGCCTGCGCCGTCACCGCTGTTGGGTTCGGCCCCGGCAGCGCCGCGATGTTCCAGATTCTCCAGTGCCAGAACGCCGTCGGCCACAATGGCATGGGACCGTCGTCCCGCGATGTCGGCGATCATCGCCACGCCGCAGGAATCCTTCTCCAAGCTCGGGTCGTACAGACCCTGCTCCGCAGGCATCCGAGAAAACAGCACCACGATCACCTCCACGTAGGCCGGTGGGGTGCGTGAGGGCGAAGCAGCGACTTCGACCGCTGCGCCGTGAGTCTCGGCAACCCCGCCGGCTGGTTCGGTTCATGTCGACCGGAACGGTCTCACAAGCCGAAATCGAAACGCCTGTCGGGAATTCACCGGGACAGCCCTGGCCCGCGAAAGAATCCGAGATTGCTCCCGGATGGCGAAATCGTAGCAGTTGGAATTCGCAACGATGCAATCGCGAATGCCGGTGGCCGTCGAAACGGTCGTCAGTCGCGCAGCGGTCGACCGTGTTCGTCGCGCACGCTGCCGGTGAGCATCATGATCCCGTCGATCAACGGCCAGATGCCACCGATACCGCAGGTGAGCCACGTGACTGCAATCTGGGCCACTGCAATACCCGGCTGGTTGAGATAGAAACGACCGGCTCCGAATGCGCCCAGGAGGATGTTGAGCAGGCCTGCCGTCAGCTTCTGCTTGTCGGAGAAGGGTTCGCCGGTGACCGGGTGCCGGCCGTAGGGAGCCATCGGGTCCATGAAACCAGGACCACCCGCGTACTGCGGCCCACCGTACTGACCACCCGAGTACGGCGGCGGCGGCGCGAAGTACTGACCCGAACCATCGGCGGGCGGTGGATAACCGACACCGGGAGGAGGTCCGAACTGCTGACCCTGATCGGCGGCACCGGGAGTGTTCGGGGTGCCGTAGTTCGGGGTCGTGTAATTGGGATCGGGTGCGCCGTAGACGGGACCCGAACCTGCAGGACTGCCCTTCTCGAACGAGATCGTCGGTTCCGTGGAACCGGATGCGTCGCCCGGTGATCCGTCGGACGACGATGTACCTGAGTCACTCACTTCGGGCTCCCTTGTTCGAGTGCAGTGCGAACGAGGGCTCAGTCTCTCAGTTTTCGCCCCTGAGCGTCCGATACATTGCCCACCAAAATGAGCACGCCGTCGACGACGTGCCAGACGAAAAGCCCGAACAGCAGAATCAGCCCGAGGCCGAACACTGCGGTGAGCAGAACACCGAAGAAGAACAGGAGCAGCTGGGCGACACCGATCCCGGTACTGCCGAGGTAGAAGCGACCGACACCCAACCAACCGAGAAATATCTGCAGCAGGCCGCCGACGATCTTGGACTTGTCCGACAACGGCTCGCCGGTGACCGGATCGCGACCGTACGGAGCGTCTGGGCCGACGCCGTACGGGTGTCCGCCCGCATAGCCCATGGGCGCACCGAAACCCTGCGACTGACCGAACCCTTGTTGCGGGTAGCCCTGTTGTGGGTAGCCCTGCTGCGGGTAGCCCTGTTGCTGGCCGTACCCCTGCTGCGGGTAGCCCTGTTGCTGGCCGTACCCCTGCTGCGCGTAGCTCTGCGGCTGGCCGTACCCCTGTTGCGGGTAGCCCTGCTGCTGGCCGTACCCCTGTTGCGGGTAGTTCTGGGGTGGGTAGTTCTGGGCCGGGTAGTTCTGGGCCGGCGGGAATCCTCCGACCGGATTGTCGATACTGCCGTCCGGGCTCGGGGCCGGGTAGCTCGGTGTGCTGGACCAACCTGGGCCGTTTCCGATACCCGAATACGTATCCCAGCCCGGCCCCGTGGGCCCGGTGGGGCCGTGCGACGGTGCGGATTCCGAGGTTGCCGGCGGCTCCGAGAGCGACGCCTCGGCGGTGGCACCGTAGTCGAACGGAGTGCCGAACGGCGTGGTCGGCTTGGCGTCACCGTCACTGGAATCGCCTGTGCCGGAACCGGATTCGGGGCCGTGGGTCTTGTCGAAATCAACCACGTGTACTGCCTTCTTCCTCGGCTTTCTTGTCGGACGTCTGCACGTCCCGAGCATCGGTGGTTCGGTCGGTCTCGTCCGCATCGCCGGAGGCATCGCCGTCTGCGGCGTCGTTACCGCCGTCCACGTCGTCGTTCGATTTCAGTGTCGCGGGGTCTTCGCGACCCTTGGTGGCGATGACGAAGTAGGCGACCGCCAGGACGAAGACGATGGCGGATGTGAAGGTGTTGACGCGAAGTCCCGCGATCTTCGTCGCGAAATCGTCACGCATGAGTTCCACCCAGAAACGCCCGACGCAGTATCCGGCGACGTACAACGCGAACAGTCGTCCGTGGCCGATCGTGTACTTGCGGTCGATCAGCACCAGCAGGGCGACGATCGCGAGGCTCCACAGCAACTCGTAGAGGAACGTCGGGTGGACGACCTTCTCCACGAACCCGGTCGACACGCCGTTCAGAGGGTCCAGTCGCCCGTTCGAGTCGACTCGCTCGTAGATTTCCAGACCCCACGGCTGCGTGGTTGCACGACCGTACAGCTCTTGGTTGAAGTAGTTGCCTATGCGGCCGATCGCCTGGGCCAGCAGAATCGGGGGCCCCACCGCGTCACCGAATGCAGGCAAGGGGATCCCTCGTCGACGGCAGGCAATCCAAGCACCGACTCCGCCGAGGAACACCGCTCCCCAGATTCCGAGACCACCGTTCCAGACGTACAGAGCTTCGACCGGATTTCCGCCGGGACCGAAGTACGTCTTCCAGTCTGTTGCCACGTGGTAGAGACGTCCACCGAGCAAACCGAACGGAACGGCCCAGACTGCGACGTCGAGGACGGTGCCCTTGGTTCCCCCTCGAGCGACCCAACGGCGATCGCCCCACACCACCGATACGACGATGCCGATGATGATGAACAGGGCGTAGGCCCGCAGAGCGAGCGGTCCGACGTGCCACACTCCCTGCGCGGGGCTGGGAATGTAGGCCAGAATCTCGGTCGAGGTCACGACGCTACGTTAGCGGAACGGACACCCTCGGCGAGTTCCGTCGTCAGGTCACGCACCGCGTCGAGTCCGTTGTCCACGGCACTGACCAAGGCCGATCCGACGATGACTGCATCGGCGTAGCGGGCGATCTCGGCGGCCTGAGCGCCAGAGCGAACACCGAGGCCGACGCCGATGGGGATGTCGGAGTGCTTTCGGATGCGAGCCGACAATTCGGGGGCCATCGAGGACACCACGTCGCGGGCACCGGTCACGCCCATGGTCGAGGCGGCGTAGACGAAACCGCTGCTGGCTTCGACGGTGCTGACGAGCCGTTCCTCGGTGGACGACGGAGCTACGAGGAAGATGCGGTCGAGACCGTACCTGTCGGAAACCTCGATCCATTCCTGCGCCTCGTCCGGAATGAGATCGGGGGTGATGATTCCGAGCCCGCCCGCACCGGCGAGATCGCGGGCGAAGTTCTCGATGCCGTATTTGAGGACCAGATTCCAGTAGGTCATGACGACTGCTTTTCCGCCTGCGGCAGAGACCTGCTCGGTCACTGCGAACACGTCCTTGACCCGAGCACCGGCTCGCAGCGCGACGTCGGCTGCGGCCTGAATCGTGGGTCCGTCCATCACCGGATCGGAATACGGAATGCCGACCTCGACGATGTCGCATCCGGCGTCGACCATGGTCTTGAACACCTCGACCGAGCGCGGAACGGTCGGAAAGCCTGCGGGGAGGTACCCGACGAGTGCTGCGCGCCCTTCGGCGCGGCACTGACCGAAGGTCGCAGAGAGGCGAGAGTCGTTGTTGCTCATGGCTTGATACCCACTTCTTCGTCCACGTTCGCGTCGCCGTCTCCGTCGATCAGGCCGAACCACTCGGCCGCGGTGTCGACGTCCTTGTCGCCACGCCCGGACAGGTTGACCAGAATGATCGCACCTTCGCCCAACTCCTTGCCGAGGGTCAGTGCGCCTGCGATGGCATGTGAGGACTCGATGGCCGGAATGATGCCCTCGGTACGGCACAGCAGCTTGAACGCATTCATCGCCTCGGTATCGGTGATGCCCCGGTACTCTGCGCGACCGATGTCATGCAGGTAGGAATGCTCGGGACCGACACCCGGGTAGTCCAAACCGGCTGAGATCGAATGAGATTCGACGGTCTGACCGTCCTCGTCCTGCAGCAGGTACGAGTACGCCCCGTGCAGCGCTCCCGGAGTTCCACCGCTGATCGTCGCAGCGTGACGGCCCGTCTCGACGCCGTCGCCGGCCGCCTCGAAGCCGATCAGCCGAACGTCGGCGTCGTCGATGAACGCATGGAAGATTCCGATCGCGTTGGACCCACCGCCGACACAGGCGGCGATGGCGTCGGGCAGCCTCCCCATGGAGGCGAGCACCTGCTGCCGCGCCTCGAGGCCGATGATGCGCTGGAAGTCGCGAACCATGACCGGGAACGGGTGCGGCCCGGCGACGGTGCCGAAGCAGTAGTACGTGTTGTCCGCGTTGGTGACCCAATCGCGTAGCGCCTCGTTGATGGCGTCCTTGAGGGTGCGCGATCCCGACTTCACGGCCACGACGCTCGATCCGAGCAAGCGCATCCGAGCGACGTTGAGTGCCTGCCGTTCGGTGTCGACCTCGCCCATGTACACGACACATTCGAGCCCGAGCAGTGCGCATGCCGTCGCCGTGGCGACTCCGTGCTGGCCCGCACCGGTTTCGGCGATGATTCGGGTCTTGCCCATTCGCTTCGCCAGCAGAACCTGGCCCAGAACGTTGTTGATCTTATGAGAACCGGTGTGGTTGAGGTCTTCTCGTTTGAGAAGGATACGAGCGCCGCCGGCGTGCTCGGACAACCGTGTCGCCTCGAAGACCGGTGACGGTCGGCCGGTGTAGTCGCGCTGCAGTCGATCGAGTTCGCCGAGGAATTCGTTGTCGCTGCGCACCTTCTCGTACTCGGCGGTGACTTCCTCGATCACACCCATCAGCGCCTCGGGGACGAACCTGCCGCCGTAGACACCGAAGTGACCACCGACATCGGGCTCGTGCGCGCTGCGATCGGTGAGGCCGATGCTGCTCTGCGGCAGATCAGCGCCCTTGAAACGGACTACCTGTGGGGCGTCCGTGGTGCCTGAAGAATTGCTGGTGCTCACCGCACCAGTGTGCCCCAACGGCGGACTGCCGCCGCGCTCGGGTCGGGTGCCCGAGTCGGTCCTGCAGAGTCAGCGTGCGGGCTTGGGGCACGACGGATGTGTTCCCGCCGTCACCAGGTCCGAGACGGCGGTCCGGGGATCGCCTGCGGTGACCAAGCCCTCGCCGACGAGCACTGCGTCGGCACCGGCACCGGCGTAGGCCAGCAGGTCGGCAGTTCCTCGTACACCGGACTCTGCGACACGAATGACCTCGCTGGGCAGACCGGGCGCAATTCGGCCGAAGCTGTCGCGGTCGATCTCGAGTGTCTTGAGGTTACGTGCGTTGATGCCGATGACGCGGGCACCGGCCTCGAGAGCACGATCCGCTTCGGCTTCGGTGTGCACCTCGACCAGTGCCGTCATGCCCAGCGACTCCGTGCGATCGAGCAACGACGCCAGGGCATCCTGCTCGAGTGCCGCGACGATCAGCAGGATGACATCGGCACCGTGGGCCCGAGCCTCGTGGATCTGATACGGACCGACGATGAAATCCTTGCGCAACACCGGAATCGAGACTGCGGCACGAACCGCGTCGAGGTCCGCGAGAGATCCGTGGAAGCGACGCTCTTCGGTGAGGACGCTGATGATGCGGGCACCGCCCTGCTCGTAAGCACGAGCCAGAACCGCTGGATCACCGATGTCTGCCAACGCACCCTTGGACGGGCTGGCACGCTTGACCTCGGCGATGACGCCGATACCGTCCTCACGAAGGGCTGCCGCTGCGTCGAGAGGTGCCGGGGCTGCTTTCGCTGCTGCTTTGACGGCGGCGAAATCGACCACCGATTCACGCGCGGCCACGTCGGCCCGCACACCGTCGAGAATCGAGTCGAGAACAGTCATGGTGCCCCCAGTCCTTTCTGAGCGTCGACTTCCGATGTGAGGAATCTCATCGGGGTCGGACCTAGCGTAGAGGGCGGTTTCATCACGACGAACGCGGGGTACCGGACTCGTCGGTAGGATCTTCGCCCGCGTCGAGCGCGTCCCACATCATGCGTTCGGTGAGGTCCTCGCCTTCGTCCTGCACGCCGTTGTCGGACGAGGAACTGCGAACGCGTCGAGCCACCTCGTCACGTCGCACCGCCGGGGCGTCGTACTTGGACGAGAGTACCTGCGAGGCAGCTGTTTTCCGAATCGACACCACCGCCGCAACGAGCGCGCACAACGCGCCGATCAGGGTGACGATCGCCGGGAGAATCGACACCTCCGTCATCGAGACCTGAGCCCTTGCGGGGAGTTCGGCAAGGGCCGCCGACTCCGAGTCGGATGCTCCCGCGGTGAGCAGTCGAACGGCCGGAACAGCGGCCGACACGGCCACCACCGCGATCAACACTGCCAGCACCCGAGAGGCCCACCCGCGCACCGCGAACGACGCGGCCACCGCCGCCAGCAACACGAGCGCGAGCGGTGTGGTGGCAGCGGCCCAGGTGCCACCGAGAAGGTCGTCCGTTCGACTCTCCCCGAGACCGTCGGAGGACGTCACCCGGACCCACGTCATTCTCGATGCGCCCCACAGGCATGCCGCAGCCACGATCAGCAGAGCGACCGGCACAGCGGCCGACGCGCGACGACCGGATCGCTCGGTCATCGCCCACCGACCTCGCGGAGCGATTCCGCGGCCGCAACTGCACCCAGTACGGCCATGGCTTTGTTTCGTGCCTCGTCGTCCTCGTATTGCGCGACCGAATCCGCCACGACTCCCGCACCGGCCTGAACGTAGGCGGTCCCGTCCTTGATCAGCGCGGTCCGAATCGAGATGGCGGTGTCGGCATCACCGGCGAAATCGAGGTAGCCGACGATGCCGCCGTAGATACCGCGTCGCGTCGGTTCCAGCTCGTCGATCAGTTCCATGGCGCGCACCTTCGGTGCGCCCGACAAGGTGCCCGCCGGGAAGCAGGCCTTGACCGCGTCGAGGGCACGCTTGCCCTCGGCCAGACGACCCGTCACCGTCGAGACCAGATGCATGACATGGCTGTATCGCTCGATGTGGCGGTAGTCGCTCACCCGGACCGTGCCGGGGGCACACACGCGCCCGAGGTCGTTACGACCGAGGTCCACGAGCATCAGGTGCTCCGCGTTCTCCTTCTCGTCGGCGAGTAGATCCTTCTCGAGCAGCACGTCCTCTTCCTCGGAGGTACCGCGCCACCGCGTGCCCGCGATCGGATGCGTGGTGGCGAGGCCGTCGACCACTGTCACCAGGGCCTCGGGGCTCGATCCGACGATCGAGAAAGCAGTCTCGTCGTTATCTCCCGGAACGTGCATCAGGTACATGTACGGACTGGGGTTGGAGGCCCGCAGCATGCGGTAGACGTCGAGCGGCGACGCATCGGTATCCATCTCGAAGCGCTGCGAGAGAACCACCTGAAACGCTTCGCCGGCTTCGATCTCCTCCACCAAGCGGGCGACGTCGGCACCGAATCCCTCGGAGGTTCGCTGCCGACGAAACTGCGGTGCAGGCTTGGAGACGGTGGAGACGGTGGAGTCAGCCGGCTTGGACAAGTCGGCACACATGCGGTCCAGACGGCGCACGGCGTCGTCGTAGGCCTCGTCGACATTGTCATCGGTTCCGTCCCAGTTGACCGCGTTCGCGATCAGAGTGATCGCACCCTCGTGGTGGTCGACGGCCGCCAGATCGGTCGCGAGCAGCATCACCAGCTCGGGCACACCGAGGTCGTCCTGCGCATGCTCGGGCAGCTTCTCGATACGCCGCACCGAGTCGTATCCCAGGTAGCCGACCATGCCGCCGGTCAACGGGGGCAGACCGGGCACCCGCTCGGAGTGCAACAGCTCCAGTGTCCTGGCCAGGACCGCGAGCGGATCGCCGCCGCTGGGCACCCCTGCCGGAACGTTGCCGCGCCAGGCCGCTTCGCCGTCGATGACCGTCAGCGACGCCGGAGCGCCTGCACCGATGAACGACCACCTCGACCACGAACGGCCGTTCTCCGCAGACTCGAGCAGAAAGGTACCGGGCCGGTCCGCACCGAGCTTGCGGTACGCCGACAACGGAGTCTCGGAGTCGGCGAGCACCTTTCGTGTCACCGGAACCACTCGGTGCTCGGCTGCGAGCTGCCGGAACACCTCGCGGGAGGTGGTCGAGTCCGAGTTCTCGGTATTGGAGGTGGGACTGGGGTCGGTGGTCGTCTCGCCGCGCATTGCCCCATCCTCCCAGGTTCGGCACAACGGGTCACTCCGCAGGCTCCGCTCCGGCGACAAGGCCGGCGCTCGCGGTAACCTGCCGAGCATGAAACCAGGCGAACTCGTTCCCGACTTTTCCCTACCGGACCAGACCGGACAGATCCGAACCCTGACCGAACTGCTGACTAACGGTCCGATAGTGCTGTTCTTCTACCCGGCTGCCTTCACCCCCGGGTGCACGGCCGAAGCGTGCCATTTCCGGGACCTGGCCTCGGAGTTCGCCGAGATCGGAGCCACTCGAGTCGGTATCAGTGCCGATGCCGTCGCCAAGCAGGCGGAGTTCGCCGCGGCCAAGTCTTTCGACTACCCCCTGCTGTCCGACGAAGACGGTGCCGTCGCCACCGCGTTCGGCGTCAAGCGCGGTCTGCTCGCCAAGCTCTCTCCGGTCAAGCGGGCAACGTTCGTCATCGGCACCGACCGGAAGGTGCTCGAGACCTTCTCGAGCGAAGTACGGTTCGAGGCTCACGCGGACAAGGCGCTCGAGTACCTGCGCGCACATCGCACGTAGAACATCTGTCGGACGTGATGCCTCGGGTGGGGGGACCCTCGAGGCATCATGTGCAGACCACAACTATCTGGGCAGGAGTGGAGCCTGCAGGAACGACCCAGAGATAGGAGTGGTCTGCAGTAACGACCCAGAGATCGAGAGGTTCCCCGCGATGGACACGTCGGCG
This sequence comes from Rhodococcus sp. WWJCD1, assembly GCF_002258735.1. Lineage (NCBI taxonomy): Bacteria > Bacillati > Actinomycetota > Actinomycetes > Mycobacteriales > Nocardiaceae > Rhodococcus > Rhodococcus sp. WWJCD1. Next base: position 198,832 of record NZ_NOXY01000027.1, on the reverse strand, counting down.
ACACCGATGGATGCGACACCGAGTGATGCGGTGGATCCCCAGTGGCTCACCGAGAGTCAACAGGAGGCCTGGCGGTCGCTCGTCGCCCTCATCACTCGACTTCCGGCAGCGCTGGACGCCCAGCTGCAGCGCGATTCTCGGCTGACCCACTTCGACTACTTCGTTCTCGCCACCGTCAGCGAGAACCCGCAGCGGCGAATCCAACTTCGGGATCTGGCCGAGTTCGCAAATGCGTCGCTCTCGCGGCTCTCACACGTGGTGACCAAGCTCGAGAAGGCCGGGTGGGTTCGCCGGGAGTCCATCCCGGGCAGCCGCGGTTCCTACGCGGTGCTGACCGACTCGGGTATGGCGAAGGTCGTGGAATCGGCCCCAGGGCACGTCGGCACGGTACAGGCGCTGGTGTTCGAGGGGCTCTCGGACGCCGAGGTCGAGCAGCTCTCGACCCTGAGCGCAACCCTGTTGGCCCAGTTGGACAAGGGAATCGCTGCGGGCACAGGTCACGCCTGAGAGTTCTCGGGCCCCATCAGCACGTCAGCGTCGAAGCAGGTGTGCGTGCCGGTGTGACATGCGGCACCGACCTGATCGACGACCAGAAGCACGGTGTCACCGTCGCAGTCGAGCCTGACCTCGTGCACGTACTGAGTGTGCCCCGACGTCTCACCCTTCACCCAGTACTGCTGCCGGGACCTGGAATAGTAAGTGCCCTTGCGGGTTTCGAGGGTTCGAGACAGTGCCTCGTCGTCCATCCAAGCGACCATCAGCACCTGCCCGGTCGATCGTTCCTGCACGACCGCACTGAACAGTCCGGCCTCGTTGCGCTTGAGTCTCGCGGAGAGACTCGAGTCGAGTGTCATCGGAAAACCTCTTTGCTATCGAACGACGATGCGCTCGACGCGCATCGCATCTTTGACCTGACCGATGGTGAGGTCGCCGAAATGGAAGACGCTGGCGGCGAGAACGGCGTCCGCCCCGGCCTGCACTGCGGGTGCGAAGTGCTCCACCCGTCCCGCTCCCCCGCTGGCTATGACCGGCACGTGCACCGCGGCCCGGACAGCCGCAATCATCGGTAGATCGAACCCGGCCTTCGTGCCGTCGGCATCCATCGAATTGAGCAGAATTTCTCCCACGCCCAGTTCGGCACCACGAACCGCCCATTCGACGGCGTCGATGCCGGTTCCGCGTTTACCGCCGTGTGTGGTGACCTCCCAGCCAGATGGGGTGTCCTGCTGCCCCTGCGGAACGGTACGAGCGTCGACCGAGAGCACGATGCACTGAGACCCGAACCGCTCACTGAGCTCGCGCAGCAACTCGGGTCGGGCGATCGCGGCGGTGTTGACACTGACCTTGTCCGCTCCGGCCCGCAACAGACGATCGACGTCTGCGACCGTGCGTACTCCCCCGCCGACAGTGAGCGGAATGAACACCTGCTCGGCTGTACGGCTGACGACGTCCAGCATCGTGCCTCGATCCGAGGTGGACGCGGTGACGTCGAGAAAGGTCAGCTCGTCGGCTCCCTGTGCGTCGTAGGCAGCCGCTAGTTCGACGGGATCACCTGCGTCGCGGAGGTTTTCGAAGTTGACGCCCTTGACGACACGTCCGGCATCGACGTCGAGGCACGGAATCACTCTGACCGCGACGCTCATCGCGCAGGTCCTTCCAGGTAGTCGGCGGGGTCACCGAGTTCGGTGATCACCTTCAGTAGCTGATCGTGCACCCCGGGCCCGGCAGCGAGCACCGACGTCGAGTCGACCGTCCACGGTTCGCCCGCGAGGTCGGTGACGATTCCGCCTGCGGCGCGCACCAGCAGCGCACCGGCAGCGTTGTCCCAGGCCCGGTGGCCGAAGACCACAGCGCCGCCCAGTACACCGCTGGCCGTGTAGGCCAGGTCCACTCCGGTGGCACCGTGCATCCGCAGACGAGAGGACTGCATCGACAGTTCTTCGAGGATGCGGAACCTGAACCGTCCGGGCAGTGAGCCACGACTGGCGACGTTGAAGGCACCGAAGCCGATCATGGACTCGCGCAACACTTTCGGCTGCAGCGCCGGGAGCGCAACACCGTTCAGTAGTAGCGGGCCGCCCGCCACCGCAGCGAAACGCTGGTCCACCAGCGGCAGCCAGGTCAGGCCGAGGACGGGCACACCGTCGTCGAGCAACGCCAACAACGTCCCCGCCGAAGGCAGCCCCGACGAGTAGTTGAACGTGCCGTCGATGGGGTCGAGCACCCAGACGAGCCCGGAGTTCAGATCCGGTCCGCCGAATTCTTCACCGTGAACTGCAATTCCGGTCGAATCGAACAGTTCCGCACCGAGCCGACGCTCGAGTTCCAGATCCACAGCGGTGGCGAAATCGTCGGGCCCCTTCTGCACTGCACTCGGTGCGCCGACGCCCGCAACGAACCGATCGTGGACGCCGTCGAGCAATCCACCGGCGATCTCGAGCAGACGAGTCGGCTCCTCGGGAAGGGTCATTCGTTGCTACCGAGACACCGCGGCGAGGGCGTCGGGGAGAGTGAAACGTCCGGCGTACAACGCCTTTCCGACAATGGAACCTTCCACGCCGCGATCGACAAGGCCGGCGATCGCTTCCAGATCTGCAATGGTGGACACGCCGCCCGACGCGATGACCGGCTTGTCGGTCTTGGCACACACGTCGGCGAGCAGTTCGAGATTGGGCCCCGTCAACGTGCCGTCCTTGGTCACGTCGGTGACCACGTAGCGCGAACACCCGTCGCGCTCGAGCCGCTCGAGCACGTCCCACAGATCGCCGCCGTCGCTGACCCAGCCGCGGCCGCGTAGTCGCGGAGCTCCGTCGACGATCAGCACGTCCAGACCGACCGCGACGCGATCACCGAACTCTCCGATCGCACGGGAGCACCACTGCGGATCCTCGAGGGCTGCGGTACCGAGATTGACTCGCGCACAACCGGTCGCCAGCGCCGCGCGCAGCGACTCGTCGTCACGAATGCCACCGGACAGCTCTACCTTGACGTCGAGTTCGCCGACGACCGACGCGAGCAACTCCCGGTTGGAACCCCGCCCGAACGCGGCGTCGAGATCAACGAGATGGACCCATTCCGCGCCGTCGTTCTGCCACGCGAGGGCGGCATCACGAGGCGACCCGTACTTGGTCTCGCTTCCGGCTTCTCCTTGAACGAGACGAACAGCTTCGCCGCCTGCGACATCGACAGCAGGCAATAAGACCAGGCTCACGTGCGGTTATGCTACGGGCCGAGCGGGCGTGAACCCAAAACGGGTCGTCTGTGGTCCTACCGGAGGTCCCTGCGCGTCATACGCATGGACACCACTCCCATTGCTGCGATCGCTCCGACCACACCGGCCAAGGCAATGGACAGAGCTATGCCGGCGCTCGGTTGCAGGACGGCGATCAGGGCAGTGGCGAGAGCCAGCACCGCGACGGCCGCACCGAGTGCCCGGACGGCCAACCTGCCCAGCGAGAACTCGCGGTCGCTCACACCGATCGAACCCAGTTCTCGAGTAGCGCGGCACCGGCGTCTCCGGATTTCTCCGGGTGGAACTGGGTGGCCGAGAGCGCGCCGTTCTCCACGGCAGCGAGGAATCGGCCGCCGTGATCGGCCCACGTCAGCAGAGGCGCGGCGATGGTGTCGCTGGGTTCGAGCTCCCATTGCTGCGCAGCGTAGGAGTGGACGAAATAGAACCGGGTCTCGGGATCGATGCCGTCGAACAGCACGCTCTTCTCCGGTGCCTCGACGGTGTTCCAGCCCATGTGGGGCAACACGTCGGCCTGCAGGCGCTCGACCGTTCCCGGCCATTCCCCACATCCGTTGGCCTCGACACCGAATTCGACGCCACGATCGAACAGAATCTGCATTCCGACGCAGATTCCCAACACCGGGCGTCCGCCGGCCAGGCGACGCCCGATGATGCGGTCACCGCGCACCCCCAGCAGACCCTCCATGCACGCGGCGAACGCGCCGACACCGGGAACGACCAATGCCTCTGCATCGAGGGCTTCGTCGAAATCCGAGGTCACCGTCACGTCGGCACCGACCCGGGCCAACGCCCTCTTCGCCGAGTGCAGATTGCCCGAGCCGTAATCGAGCAACACCACAGAAGTCATGAGGGAAGTCTATCGGGGCGTGGTCGGGCGATCAGCGCCACCGCCGCAACGACGACCACCGTGATTGCGGCCGCGGTGAATCCTGCGGTGTACCCCACGCTCGTGGCGAGAACGCCCAGCGCGAGCGCACCCGCACCGGTGCCCGCGTCGAAGCTGATGTTCCACACGGCGCTGGCGCTGCTGTAGCGAGCGGGCCCGGCCGCGTCGAAGGCCATCACCAGACTGTCGTTCTGGCACGCTCCGTACCCGATTCCGAACAGAACGGCGGCGACGAAGAACAGTGCAGCGGGCATGTTGCCCAGCGCTGCGATCGCGAACAGCGCGATGCCGATCGCAGCCGAGACCAGCGCGGGAACGACGGAGCGTCCGATGCCGATTCGATCTGCAACCGATCCTGCGGTGTACCGGCCGACGAGCATCGCGGCACTGACGACGGCCAAGGCAAGACCGATCATGGCGGCTCGGTTCGATTCCGCGATCGGCAACAGGCTGGTGATTCCGCCGTACGCCGCGGACACCGAGGCCACGACGAGACACGGCACGAGGAATTGCCGTACGTCGAGGCGAACCCGTTCGATTCTGGGCGGCTGCGGCGCGGGTCTGGTGGGCGGTAACAGTGCCACGCCGATCAAGCCTGCTGCAGGCACGAGAGCGCCGAGCACGAACACGGCCGTCGGATTCGCCGCAAAGATCACCAAACCCATTGGCAGCGTGATCATCTGAGCCAACGCGACGGCGATCCCCTGCGCGCCCGTCGCACGGCCGAGCAGAGCAGTGGGGGCCAGCTCGGCGACGATGGCAGCACCGGCCACCGTCAGCATGCCGAAGCCTGTTCCCCTCAGGGCCGACACGGCCAATGCCGGTACGGCATCGACCGACACGATGAACAGCAGAGACGGAACACCCAGCAGCAAGCACCCTGCGGCAAGTACAGCGCGGTGGCCGACGCTCATCAGCATCCGCGGCACGAACAGCTGAGTGATCACCGTGGTGGTCATGAAGATCGCGGTGCTGGCCGCTGCCACCGCGTCGGATGCCCCGGATTGCGACACTGCCAGGGGTATGACCGGAAGCAGCAAGCCCCAGCCACCGAACGACGCTGCCCCCATTGCCATCGCGGCCGGAAGCCCTCGAATCGCCAGCAGACCGCTCAAAGTACGAGTGCCGGTCGATCGATCACAGACTTCCCTTGGTGGACAGAATTCCGGTCACCCGAGGGTCGTACTCGGTGGCCTGACGCAGTGCTCGCGCGACCGCTTTGAACTCTGCTTCGGTGATGTGGTGCTGGTCGCGTCCGTAGATCACTCGGACGTGCAACGCAATCCGAGCGTTCGAGGCCAGCGTCTCGAACACGTGCTTGTTGATCACGGTCGAATACGGAACACCGGGGTAGCCGCCGATCACGGAATGCACCATGTAGTCGGGCTCGCCGGTGTGCACGCAGTACGGTCGACCGGACACGTCGACGGCCGCATGCACGAGCGTTTCGTCCATCGGAATGAACGAGTCGCCGAATCTGGTGATGCCGGCCTTGTCGCCGAGGGCCTGCCCAAGGGCTTGACCGAGCACGATGGCGGTGTCCTCGACGGTGTGATGTGCCTCGATCTCGATGTCGCCCTTCGCCCGAACCGTCAGGTCGAAACGAGCATGGGTGCCCAGCGCGGTGAGCATGTGATCGTAGAAGGGAACGCCGGTGGAGATGTCGACGATGCCGGTGCCGTCGAGGTTCAGCTCGACCGAGATGTCCGACTCCTTGGTGGTGCGCTCGATCTTTGCGATACGGGGAGCGGGTGTGGTCACTTCTGTGCCTCTGCTCTTTCGGTCGATGCGAGTGCTGCGCTGACGGTGAGGAATCGGTCGTTCTCGTGCGCCAGTCCGATGGTGACGCGTAAGTATTCAGGAATTCCGACGTCGCGGATCAGCACGCCTTCGTCCAAGTACCGCTGCCAGGTCGCGGCCGCATCGGAGAACCGGCCGAAGAGCAGGAAGTTCGCGTCGGACGGGACCACGTCGTATCCCTGGCCGGCGAGTGCACGTGCAACCCGATCACGCTCGGCGGAGAGCTCGGCCACGCTGCCGAGGGTGTCCGAGGCATGCCGCAGTGCCGCGCGAGCGGCGGCCTGGGTGACCACCGACAGGTGATACGGCAAGCGCACCAACAACATTGCGTCGACGACGGCCGGGGCCGCAACGAGGTATCCCAGCCGACCACCGGCGAACGCGAACGCTTTGCTCATGGTTCGGCTGACCACGATCTTGCTGGGGTAGCTCTCGATCAGTCCGATTGCGCTTGTCGCCGAAGAGAATTCGGCGTAGGCCTCGTCGACCACCACGATTCCCGGTGCGGCGTCGAGGATCCGCCGCAGATCCTGCTCGTCGATGCTGTGCCCCGTCGGATTGTTGGGGCTGGTGACGAACACGACGTCGGGCTTACGCTCCTCTATCGCCTGCACCGCATAGTCGACGTCGAGCGAGAAATCTGCCCGACGCTTCGCGGGAATCCATTCGGTCTGAGTTCCCGAGGAAATGATCGGGTGCATCGAATACGACGGCACGAAACCCAGCGCGGTGCGGTCCGGTCCGCCGAACGCCTGCAGAAGCTGCTGCAGAATTTCGTTGGATCCGTTGGCCGCCCACACGTTGGCGGTGGCGACCGCGAAGCCGGTCTGGTCGGTGAGGTAGCGCGCGAGGTCGGCACGCAACTCGTCGGCATCGCGATCCGGATAGCGGTGCAGTTGCGCAGCAGCAATCCGCACCGAGTCGGCCACGTCGTCGATCAAGGCCTGCGTCGGCGGATGCGGATTCTCGTTGGTGTTCAACTGAACCGGAACGGTGAGCTGCGGCGCGCCGTACGGCGACTTGCCGATCAGCGCCTCGCGCAGAGGTAGGTCGTCCAGCGAAACCGACCGTCCCAGAGCATCACTCATGACGCGTCACCGGTGCGCAACCCTTCGAACCGCAGCCGCACCGCTTCGCCGTGGGCCGGCAGATCCTCGGCATTGGCCAGGGCAATGACATGCGCAGCAACATCTTTGAGCGCAGCTTCGCTGTAGTCCACCACATGGATGCCCCGCAGGAACGTCTGCACGCTCAGGCCGGACGAGTGCCGAGCACACCCGGCGGTCGGGAGCACGTGATTGGACCCGGCGCAGTAGTCACCGAGGCTCACAGGCGACCAGGCTCCGACGAACACGGCACCGGCGCTGCGCACCCGAGCCGCGACGTCGGACGCGTCCTTCGTCTGGATCTCGAGGTGTTCGGCGGCGTACGCGTTGACCACCGCCAACCCCTGCGTGACGTCGTCGACCAGCACGATGCCGGACTGGCTGCCGTTCAGTGCCGTGGTGACGCGTTCCGCGTGCCGGGTGAACGCGATCTGCGCATTGACGGCCTCGTCCACGGCCTCGGCGAGCTCCATACTGTCGGTCACCAGCACACTGGCGGCCATGACGTCGTGCTCGGCCTGGCTGATCAGGTCTGCTGCCACATGGATCGGGTCTGCGGTGCCGTCGGCAAGAATCGCGATCTCGGTGGGGCCTGCCTCGGAGTCGATTCCGATGAGCGAGCGGCACAGCCGCTTGGCAGCCGTGACGTAGATGTTGCCGGGACCGGTGATCAGATCGACCGGTGCCAATTCGCCGCCGTCGGTATCGACCCCGCCGTACGTGAGCAGCGCAATACCCTGGCCGCCGCCCACAGCCCAGACCTCGTCGACGCCGAGGAGCTGCGCGGCCGCAAGGATTGTCGGGTGGGGAAGGCCACCGAAGTTCTTCTGCGGCGGTGACGCCACCACCAGCGAACCGACACCTGCAATCTGAGCCGGAACGACATTCATCACGACCGACGACGGATACACGGCGTTGCCACCGGGCACGTAGAGCCCTACGCGATCGACCGGAATCCAGCGCTCGGTCACGGTGCCGCCGGGTACCACCTGAGTGGTGTGGTCGGTTCGGCGCTGATCCGAGTGCACGAGACGGGTTCGCTCGATGGCAACGTCGAGCGCGGCCCGGACGGCCGGATCCAGCTCCTCGAGTGCGCGAACCAATTCCTGCTGAGGAACTCGAATGCGGTCCGGTCGGACCCCGTCGAACTTCTCGCTGAACTCGAGGGCCGCGTCGGCACCGCGCTCCTTGACCGCGTCGACGACGGGGCGAACCTGATGCAGCACCGAATCGACATCCACTCCGCCTCGGGGAAGTGCGCCGCGTAGTTCGGCGGTGGATGGAGTTCGTCCGCGTAGATCGACGCGGGCGAGCTCGATGCGGGCAGGCATAGTGGGCCCCTTCGTGAAGTCGGTTCGGTGCCGGGGTTCGGTCGAATCAGTGTTGTCCGAACTCCCAGGATAGTTCCACCGAATTCGGCTCAGCCCCGCACGTCCCACAGATGGTGAATCGGATCGTGGATGTAGTACGCGGCCAGTGATTCGACGGAGAAGTTCGACCCGTCGCTGCGTCGACCCGTCCGGTGGCGCTTCTCCGGCGGCACGGCGGCGAAATCATCGGCGAGGGCCCGGGCAGCATCACCGAGCTCCGCCGCCACCGCCGCAGGGTTCTGGTCGTTGTAGTTCTCGGACACCGCGGTGGCGTCCTGGTCCCAATTCGCGAACTCGGGATCGTCCTCGGTGAGCACCAGCTCCAGTCGGGTACGAAAGATTCGATGCGCGTCACGAACATGGGCGGCGTACTCGAGCGCAGACCACGTCGAGTCGTCGGGCCGCAGTGCGACGTCGTCGCGCCGCAGAACTGCATCCCAACGCTCGACGTCGGCGCGGATCAGGTTCGGGATGTCGTCGTAAACGACGGCACTCGAGTCGAACCCGCAATCCGGGCACGCTCGCTCGAGTACCCAGGTCCAGTTCTTGGTGTCGGGATCGATCGGCATGCCGGTCAGAATAGATTCAGGTCAGGCGTAGCGGGCAGCCAGGTTGTGCAGTGTGCTCTTGATGCCCTGCGCGTTCTTCTGTGGCATCTTGAACAGCTCCAACATCTTCGGCACCTTGGCCGTGCCGTACTTGAAGCTCTCGGTCACCGTGGTCAGGCCCGGCTGCGTCTCCTCGAACTCCCAGCGCCAGCTGTGACCCATCGGGTGCTGCCACTCGACAACCTTGTGCCGATCGGCGTCGACGAACTCGGTGACGGTGCTCGTGATCTTGTACGGCACGCCGTACTGCTTCATGCCGACGGAGAACTTTGCGCCGGTGCTGAGGCGATCGGGACCGCGGACGGTGTCCTTGACCGTGCCCGATCCGTCGAGCTCGCCGTGCCGAGTGGGATCAGCAACGATGTCGAACAATTCGGACGCCGACGCCCGCACCTCGGTCTGACGGGTGACTTGCTGCGGACCTGTGTCGATGGTTCTGATGTCTGCCATTCCCACGGCCTACCCCACAGCGCCTCGTTCGACACACCGGTCGAGACGAAAGTGAATTGACGGGCATAGTTCAATGAACACATGTCCTGGTCAGTGTGGCTCGCGTTTCTCGGTGCGAGCATCGTCATCAGTCTGTCCCCCGGTGCCGGTGCCATCGCATCGATGTCCACCGGGCTTCGCTACGGCCTGCGCCGCGGGTACTGGAACATCTTCGGTCTGCAGATCGGCTTGCTCCTGCAGATCGGCATCGTCGCCGTCGGGCTGGGTGCAGTCCTCGCCAGCTCGGCGCTGGCGTTCACTGCAATCAAGTGGTTCGGTGTTGCGTACCTGGTCTACCTGGGTGTCCGTCAGTGGCGCGCAGCTCCCACCGACGTCGCCGACGCCCCCGCGGTGGCCGATCGCGGAACGACGATGCTGGCACGAGGATTCCTGGTCAACGCCAGTAACCCGAAGGCCGTCGTGTTCATGGTCGCCGTCCTTCCCCAGTTCCTCGATCCGGCGCGGCCCCTGCTCGCTCAGTACCTGTTCATCGCGGCCACGATGGTCGCGGTCGACATGCTGGTGATGACCGGATACACCTCGCTGGCATCTCGGGTGCTGCGGCTGATGCGCTCACAGCGCCAACAGAAGACGATGAATCGCACGTTCGCCGGGATGTTCTTCGCTGCCGCAACGTTTCTCGCGACTGTTCGTCGGGTGACACCGTGAGGAAGTACCGCGTGATCATGAAGAACGCGCTCGGCGGAGACCCGATCCCGTTGGGATTGTTCGACACCCTTCTCGAAGCCAACACGTGGATTCAGGATGTCGGTAAGCGGGACGAGCACGAACTCGGTACCTACACAGTCGAAGTGGAAGCAGCCGAGTGAGTCGACGGTGTCCGTGTTCGAGTGGTGACACGTTCGACGCGTGTTGCGAGCCGTATCTGCGCGGCGATGCCAGCGCGCCGACAGCCGAGAAGCTGATGCGATCTCGATTCACTGCATTCGCCGTCGGCGATGCGGCTTACCTACGCGCGTCGTGGCATCCCGATACGGTTCCGCACGAGTTGGATCTCGATTCCGATCAGCGGTGGTACCGACTCGACATCATCGGGGTCGACGCGGGCGGCCTGTTCGACGACGAAGGAACAGTCGAGTTCCGAGCGCACTACAAGCACCCCGAGGGTGCGGGCACGATGAGCGAGGTAAGTCGATTCGTCCGCGTGGGCGGCCGCTGGCTCTACCTCGACGGAGTGGTCTCGCGCTAGAGGTTGCGCAGCTTGGTCGGCCGGTTGCCTGCAGTACGACGCGCTTCCTGCTTCTCCTTGATGCGTTCGGCATCCTTGCGAACCTGGATCTGCGTGCGGCGCTCACGAACGAGCCACTGCGGCGGGCTGGCGACGAGCTCGTCGATGGCGTCACTGGTCAACGCTTCGGTGACTCCGCCGCGGGCCAGGCCTGCGATGGACACGCCCAGCTTCTTCGCGATGACGTCGCGCGGAAACGGTCCGTTGGTCTGCAAATCGGTCAGCCACTGCGGCGGATCGCTACGCAACGCGTCGAGGTCGGACCTGCTGACCATCGAGTTCTGAAACTCCTCGGGCGCTGCGGGAAGGTAGATGCCGAGCTTGTTCGCCGCGGTCAATGGCTTCATGGTCTGCTGTTTGTTCTCCGGGCTCACCGGACCAGCTTATCCGGCATTCCGCGGTCTCGACGCCACCGTCCCGCACGTTGCGCGCCGTCCCATAGGCTCGACTCCGTGAACATCGATGTGCAGACACTGCGCTGGTACGCCGCAGTGGCGCAACAACTGCATTTCGCCCGCGCTGCTCAGTCGCTCGGAATATCGCGAATCCGCCTGAGCAAGACCATCGTGGAACTCGAAGAGCAGCTCGGCGCCGACCTGTTCGTGCCGGGGGTCTCCCCCACCGAACTCACCGAGGACGGCCGCGCTCTGCTCGAGCGGGCTCTGGTGGAGATTGCCGAGGACGATCGGCGCTCGGAGCTCGCTCAGGTTGCTGCTGCCGAGCCGACGACGTTCACCATCGGCTACGCCGAAGGTGTGACGCTGACGAAGTGGACGCGAATCTGGGCGGATCGGTTCCCGGACGTCACGCTGTCCGTAACGGCTACGACGCCGGAAACTCAGGTGTCGGCCCTGCACGACGGAACGGTCGATGTGAGCTTCGTTCGACCGCCGTTGGATAGAGAGGGCCTCAATGCGATCGGCCTGTATCAGGAAGTCCAGGTTGTGGTGGTCCCGAAAGACCATGCCGTCGCAGCATTCGATTCTGTCACCGCGAGCGATCTCGCCGACGAGCATTTGCTGGCCGATCCCGCGACGGTCCCCGAATGGGCTGCTGTTGCAACGGAACTCGAAGTCGGCAATCGCCCTGCCCTGCCCCCGATGAATTCCACTGCCGAGACGTTCGAGTACGTGGCTGCCGGGCTGGGGGTGGCGATCGTGCCGCATTCGGTGGCCCGATTCAACGCTCGCAAAGATCTCGTCTACCGCCCGGTGACCGACATCGAGCACTCCCAGATTGCATTGGCGTGGGTCGCCGAACACGAGGACGACCGCATCGAGGAGTTCATCGGCATCGTTCGAGGACGGTCGACCCGTAGCTCACGAGGTTCGGCAGACGACGCGCCGGTCAAGAAGAAGAAGGCGCACCCCTCCAAGCCGGCCCGTCCGGTTGCCAAGACGAAGACGAACGCGCGACGGAGCGGCAAACGGCGCTGAGTCGGTCTCCCCACGTCGCTTCCGGTCCGCGGGAACGTGTGTTCGAAAACCTGTCGGCGGGTCGCGATAGATTCTGTCCATGCTTTCGGGGGACGGCGGACCAGGGGTGGACGGCATCGAGACGGTGCCGCCTCCCCCTGTCGTGTCCGATCCCGAGTTGTCGGTGTTGGTGGACCGCGTGGAGTCCGCGGTCGCCGAACTGGCCGCGCAAGGGTCGGTGTCGTGGACGAATGCCGACCGGCGTGCGGTGATCCAACGCATGGAAACACTCACCAGGTCTGTGACGGCGTATTCGTACACCTGGCTCAACGAGTTGATCGCTCAGCACGGCCTCGATGTGTATCCGGGGTCGGTGCCGTGTTCGGTGGCGTGGATGCTGCGGATCACCCCACGAGCAGCCGGTGCACGGGTGCGTCTGGCTGCGGAGTTGGGCGATCGCACCGCACTGTCCGGGGAAGTCCTCCCTCCGTTGTTGCCGCACACCGCGGCAGCACTACGGGCGGGGCTGCTCGATACCAAGCATGTGCAGATGATCCGCGAGTTCTTCAAGCACTTGCCGCCCAGTGTGGACCCGCAGACCCGAGATCTCGCAGAACAGCAATTGGTGAGCTACGCCTCGACCAGACTCCCTGACGACTTCGCACCATTGGTGGCGCACCTGGACTCGATCCTCAACCCCGACGGCGACTACGACGAGGACGAGGACGAGGACGGTAAGCCCAAGCCACGCAAACGACGCGATGCGTTCTTCTACCTCGGTGAGCAGGGTGCCGACGGGATGTCGGAAGGAAGCTTCTGCGTCGATTCCGAACTACGGGCATACCTCGAAGCCCTGTTCTCGAAAGCTGCGAAACCGGGCGTGAACAATCCGGCCGACCCGACGTCGGTCGTCCACGGGGGCGAAGGCGACAGTAAGTCCACTGCATCACGGCCCGAGCCGACGTCCGGTGACCCAGGGTCGAGCGATGCGGGTCTGTGGGATGGAACGGACTGCAACGAGGCCAGCGACTGCAGTGACGACAACTGCGGTGATTGCGACTGCGGTGACGACGAATGCTGCGACGGCGACTGCGGAGTCGGTGCCGACTGTGGTTGCGGCACAGAGCCCGAAGACATGCTCGACTCCGACGAGTACGACGGCTCCGACGACACTGCAGGCGCTGCTGACCCCGGCGGTCACTCCGAGTCCGACGCCGGCGGTGACGATGACCTTGACGATGACGCACCGGACACCGCATTGCGGGACGCTGCCGCCGCGCGGGATACGCGCACCCAGAACGAACGTCGTCACGACGCCCTGAAGATGGCACTGCGGCACACACTCGCCTCCGGGACCCTCGGCACCCACCGCGGCCTGCCCGTCACCGCCATCGTCACCATGACCCTCAAAGACCTCAACGCCGGTTGTGGTTACGCGATGACCGGCACCGGATCCCGCGTCTCCATCCGCGATGCGATCCGTATGGCGTCCCACGCCCACCACTACCTGACCATCTTCGACGACGACGGCAGAGCCCTCTACCTCGGCCGATCCAAACGCATCGCCTCCGCAGACCAACGCATCGTGCTCATCGCCCGAGACCGCGGCTGCAGCTTCCCCTCCTGCACCCGCCCGGCAATCTGGTGCCAAGCCCACCACCTCGACGACTGGGTCGACGGCGGCTACACCGACATCGACTCCCTCACCTTCGGCTGCGACATGCACCACGCACTCGTCGGCACCGGCCCCGGCAAGTGGGCAACCACAAAAACCGGAGCAGGACATCGCTATCCGGGCCGCACCCTCTGGCACCCACCATCGGGAATGGACCCCAAGCGCCGTGGGCTGATCAACCACGCACACCATCCTGAGGAAGTCCTGTATCCACCCGAACAGCACGACGACACCGGCGACGAGGAACCACGACAACCCGCGTGACGACCCACACCAGCATTACGGCACAGCTCTGCCTAGACAGTCCCCGAAGCGCCTCAGCGAACCGGGTGACGCTTTCGATTGCGAATCAGAACTGCGATTCCGAGTCCTACCGAAATCAACAGAAGAGGTGCGGCAATGGCGAGGGACGCGTCGATAGCCAGAAACAGAATGAGTAGCAACGCTGCTGCCACGAAGTACACAGCCGCGAAACGTGGGGTCCACAGGACGGAGTCCATGCCACACCTCCTTGCGCGTACGAGCCTCTTGTCGTTACCTAAGGTAACCGAATAGGCTCGCGCGCACTAGAGACCCAGGCCCCGCAGTCGGTCGATCTCACGACGATCGCGCTTGGTCGGTCTGCCGGCTCCTCGATCACGACGCGGTACGGAGGCCAGAACTTCTTTCGGAGGCGGCGGCGGACTGTGATCGATCAGGCACTCGGGGACGACAGCTGCACCGACACGCTTGGTGATCGCCCGCACGACCACGACGATCTTCTCCACGCCGTCGACCCGCAGCCGAACCTCGTCGTTCGGGCCGATTCGCAGACCAGGCTTGGCTGGGGTTCCGTTGACGCGGACGTGCCCACCACGGCAGGCAGCGGCTGCCGCGGACCGCGTCTTGAACAACCGCACCGCCCAGATCCAGCTGTCGAGGCGGGCACTCTGTACTTCCATCTTCGAACGAATTCCTCACATCGCGGGCCTGACTACATGTCCAGACCTAGATCGAGCACTGTCACCGAGTGTGTCAGACCGCCCACGGCAAGAAAGTCGACCCCCGTCCGCGCGTAATCCCGTGCCACGTCGACCGTCAACCCACCCGAGGATTCCAGCTTGGTCTCGGGAGCGAACTTGTCACGACGCTGAACCGCCATCTGTGTCTGCCACAGCGCAAAGTTGTCCAGCAGAACGAGTTCGACGTTCTCGGCAAGCACCTGGTCGAGTTGTTCGAGGCTGTCGACCTCCACTTCACAGGCGATGTTCGGCGCAGCGGCCCGCACCGCGTTCAACGCAGCGACGACCGAACCGGCAGCCGCAACGTGATTGTCCTTGATGAGCGCAGCATCGCCCAACCCCATTCGATGATTGACGCCACCGCCGGCGCGCACCGCGTACTTCTGCAACGAACGCATGCCCGGCAACGTCTTTCGGCTGTCCCGAATCTTGCACTCGGTGTCGGCAACCTCGGCGACCCAGCCGGCTGTCGCGGTGGCGATTCCCGAGAGATGGCACACGATGTTGAGCATCGTGCGCTCGGCCGTGAGCAACCCCCGAGTCGGGGCCTGAACCGTCAGAACGGCCTGTCCTGGTTCCACATTCGCCCCGTCCTCGACGCGATGCACGATGGAATACCCCTCGGGACCGATCACCTCGTCGAGGACCAGACGACCGACGTCGAGGCCGGCGATCGTGCCGAACTGGCGTGACACGACCGAGGCCGTCGCCACCGCGTCCTCGGAAACCGTTGCCGTGGTAGTGATGTCGGGCCCGTACCGCAAGTCCTCGTCCAGCGCCGTCCGGATCAGTGCGAGCACCTCGGCTCGGTCGACACCCGGGTTCACCTCGGTCGAGATTTCGGACATGTCAGCTTGCTCCCGTCATCACGTCGTCGTTCACGATCCCCAGCCGTCCGTCGGGACCTCGTTCGATGTGCAGGCTTCGGCGTTGCGATGGCGCACTCTCGGGGAAATCGCGTCGGGTGTGGCACCCTCTACTTTCGCGGCGGTGGTTCGCGGCCAGGACGATGACCTCCGCCGCGGCTGTCAGCGCAGCATCCTCGACAGCACGGGCGTCGACCGGCGGTTCCGATACGACACCCTGAGCCAGGACGCGTTGTGCCGCAGCGAGTCCCACTGCATCGCGAACCACACCGACCTCGGCAGTCATCGTGCGCTGCAGCACGCCCCGGTCGATGCGGCGATAGGTGGGTAACGCGAGGTCCGTCACCTCGACCCTCCTGCCGACCCGTTCGGCAGCCACAATTGCCGCACGTTCACCCACGACAAGACCTTCGAGCAGACTGTTCGACGCCAATCTGTTGGCACCGTGCAGGCCGGTGCGCGCCACTTCGCCCGCAGCGAGCAAGCCCGGAACCGAGGTGCGTCCAGCGGTGTCCGTCACCACTCCTCCGCACGAATAGTGTGCTGCGGGTGCCACCGGAATCAGGTCCGTCGCCGGATCGATGCCGGCCTGGAGGCACGAGGCGGTCACGGTCGGGAATCGCTCGTGGAAGTGCTCCACGCGGCGGGCGTCCAGCAGCACGTGGTCGCCGCCGCTGTCGTGCAGCAGTTCGGCAATGGCCCGGGACACTACGTCGCGTGGCGCAAGATCACCCAGCGGGTGCACTCCGGCCATGAACGCGCGGCCTGTGACATCGACCAGGTGGGCACCCTCGCCGCGTACCGCCTCGCTGATCAACGGACGGCGTCCCGTCGTCCCGGCAGCGAACAGCACCGTGGGATGGAACTGCACGAATTCGAGATCGGCCACGCGCGCGCCTGCATCGAGGGCGAGCGCGATGCCGTCTGCCGTCGCGCCGGCCGGGTTGGTGCTGCACGAGTACAGCTGCCCCAGCCCGCCGGTGGCCAGGAGAACCGTCGGGCAATGAACGACTCCGAGGCCGTCGGGCCCGCGGACGAGCAGACCGACAACCTCGCCGTCGGTGGTCAGCACCCGCAGCGCGGTCGTGTCGAACTGCACCGTCGGCACTGCACCGTCGAGTGTGCGCTGTACCTCCGCACCAGTGGCGTCGCCGCCGGCATGGATGATGCGGCGAACACTGTGGCCGCCTTCCCTGGTGCGTGCGACGGAGCCGTCGGCAGCGCGATCGAATTCTGCTCCCGCAGCTTCGAGCGAGGCGATGGCCGCACGCCCGCCGGCAACGATGGAGCGCACGGCGTCCTCGTCGCACAGTCCGGCACCGGCAGCACACGTATCGGCCACGTGCGATTCGATCGAATCGCCGAATTGTGCTCCGACGACCGCGATCCCGCCCTGGGCATACTGCGTCGCGGTGTCGGTGGAGCTCCCTTTGCTCACGGTCAGCACCCTGAGGCCGCGGGCGACAGCGGTACGAGCCGCAGTGAGTCCGGCGATACCGCCGCCGACGACGACCAGATCAGCTCCGGTTTCCCACGCGACGGACGGATTCACTCTCCGCCGCCGGGGGTACCGATTTCGATCATCCGCTGCACCGACTTGCTGGCGATGTTCGCAGTTTCGAGGTCGACATGTACCTCGTCTCGTCCTTCGACGAGGCAGCGAAGCAGCGCGGCAGGGGTGATCATCTTCATGTAGCCACACGATGCACGGTCGTTGACGGCGAGGAAGTCGACGTCGGGTGCGGCCATGCGCAGTTGGTGCAGCATGCCGATCTCGGTGGCGACCAGAACCTGCTTCGACGCGGTGGTGCGGGCAGCGTCGAGCATGCCGCCGGTGGAGAGGATCTTGACCTTCTCGGCCGGAACGAATCCTTCGCCTGCGAGGTAGAGAGCCGACGTGGCGCAGCCGCATTCGGGGTGCACGTACAGCTCTGCATCGGGGTGGGTGCGAGACTTCTCGGCCAGCTCGTCGCCGTTGATGCCGGCGTGCACGTGGCATTCTCCTGCCCAGATGTGCAGGTTCTCGCGTCCTGTCACGCGCTTGACGTGTGCGCCGAGGAACTGGTCTGGCAGGAACAGGATGTCGCGGCTGGGGTCGATGGACTGTACGACCTCCACTGCGTTGGACGACGTGCAGCAGATATCGGTCAGTGCCTTGATCTCGGCGGTGGTGTTGACGTACGAGACGACGACGGCGTCGGGAAAATCGGCCTTCCATTCGCGGAGCTGGTCTGCGGTGATGGAGTCGGCCAGCGAGCAGCCGGCGCGCTGGTCCGGGATCAGGATCGTTTTCTGCGGGCTCAGGATCTTGGCGGTCTCGGCCATGAAATGGACTCCGCAGAACACAATCGTGTCCTCGGAGACCTCGGCGGCCATACGCGAGAGCGCAAGGGAGTCGCCGACATGGTCCGCGACGTCCTGAATCGCGGGCAGCTGGTAGTTGTGCGCGAGCAGCGTCGCGCCGCGCAGATCGGCGAGCCGTCGCACTTCGGCCGCCCATTCCGGAGTTGCCTCCACTCCCCCGTAGCCACCTGCTCCGTCGACGATGTCGCGAACTCCGGCGAATGCCGAGTCCAGGATGTTCACCCGGGTAGCGCTGCTGGTCATGACGGTTCTCCTTCACCGATCATCCGGTCGTCGGTGACCGAATTTCCTCCGAGGAAGTTTTCGACCTATGATCGAAAACATGATTCATCGTAGCACCGTCCACGAAGTACTCATCGCGGTGTTCCAAGTTCGAGCCTTTTCCGACCCGGACACCCCCGAACTGGCGGTGCTGCTGTGGCAGCGCGCTCTCGACCCCGAGGCCGGCACCTGGTCGCTTCCCGGTGGCACCCTGCGTGACGACGAGAATCTCGCCGCGTCCGCGCGCCGTCAGCTCGCCGAGAAGGTCGATGTGCGCTCGGTTGCGCACCTCGAGCAGCTGTCCATCTTCAGCGAACCCGACCGTGTCCCGGGAGATCGCCGGATCGCGTCGACGTTCCTCGGCCTGGTGCCGATATCGGCCGAGCCGACACTCCCCTCGGACACCGCGTGGCACCCGGTTTCAGCGCTGCCCGACATGTCGTTCGATCACGGAACCGTCGTCGCTCACGCCCGACACCGCTTGGTAGCGAAGCTGTCGTACACCAATATCGGCTTCGCACTGGCTCCGGTCGACTTCGCGATCTCGTCGCTGCGCGAAATCTACGGTGCGGCACTGGGGTACCAGGTGGATGCCACCAACCTGCAGCGAGTATTGAGCCGTCGGGGCGTCATCGAACCCACCGGCCGTCGGGCACCGTCCGGCAAAGCCGGCGGCAGGCCGCCGGCTTTGTTTCGCTTTGCCGACAACAGCATTCGGGTCACCGACGAGTTCGCTGCATTGCGTCCTCCGCAGGCGTGAACCTGGCCGACTGTCAGTCGGCCCGATTCGAATCGAACGACGGCGGCGGGAACGGCTCGACGTCCACGTCCTCGGGTTCGGGATCGGTATGTTGCAGATTGTCGTTGGGGTTCATCGCCGCCAACAGCAGGACGACCAACGACGCCGTCAGCGCCTGGACGATCAGCACCAGTGGGGTCTCGATGCTCGGTGCCACCGTGACGATCGAGCCCACTGCAGGGTCGGTGGCCTTCGGGAACCGCAGGGCGGCAATAGCATTGCCGACCACAATCGCAGCGATCGAGCCGGCGAGCGCACCCACGAAGATTGCCACGAAAAGGCGTGGACCCCGCTCCGACTTCCACAGCCACCAACCGACCGGGAGGACGAGACCGAGCGCGAACGAGACGAGGGAGAAGATCGCGATGGCGTCGAATCGGTGCAGACTTTCACCGGTCAGAGCCGCCCCGCGGTCCTGCGCCACCACGAGCAACTGCTGCGCGGGCACCAATAGGCCCCACAGCATGCCGCCCAGTGCGGACAGCGCCACCGATATCGCTACCACCACCGCCAGAACCCGGCGGGTGCTGTGTCGCGGCGGACTTTCGAGCGGTTCCGACACGGACACCTAGCGCCTGCCCGTCGCCGCCGAGTCGAACAGGCCGTGCCGCGAGCACACCGAGGACCACCCGTCGGGAACTATCTGCACCACCATGCGGCGACCGCATTCTGCGCAGAACCGCGGCGGCTCCAACCCGAGCCGGACGGCGACCGACGACGAATCCGCACCCACCTCGGCTCCGGCGTCGACAGGCCGACCGGTGTACGGGTCGTAGTGGGTCTCGCTCGTCATTCGACCCACCCTAATACGCCCATCAGATAGTCGAGTTCAGCGCTTTGATCGGCATCTGCAGCTGACCGAGAAGATCGAGATCCTGCTCTGCCGGACGACCGAGCGTCGTCAGGTAGTTGCCGACGATGACGGCGTTGATGCCGCCGAGAATTCCCTGCTTTGCACCCAGATCACCGAGAGTGATCTCGCGGCCGCCGGCGAATCGCAGAATCGTCCGCGGCAGCGCGAGACGGAACGCGGCGACGGCGCGCAGAGCATCGGATGCCGGCAGCACATCGAGGTCTCCGAACGGGGTTCCCGGTCTCGGATTGAGGAAGTTCAACGGCACTTCGTCGGGCTCGAGTGCGGTGAGATCGGCCGCGAACTCGGCTCGCTGCTCGAGCGTCTCCCCCATCCCGAGGATGCCGCCGCAGCACACCTCCATGCCTGCCTCCCGCACCATCCGAAGCGTGTTCCACCGTTCCTCCCAGGTATGAGTGGTCACAACATTCGGAAAGTACGAGCGAGAGGTCTCCAGGTTGTGGTTGTAGCGGTGCACGCCCATCCCTGCGAGCTGATCGACCTGATCCTGCTCGAGCATGCCCAGCGAACACGCGATGTCGATGTCCACCTCGCCTCGAATGGCTTCGATTCCCGCAGCGACTTGGGCGAGCAGCCTGGCGTCGGGTCCGCGGACCGCCGCGACGATGCAGAATTCTGTGGCCCCGGTCTTCGCGGTCTGCTTGGCCGCCTCGACCAGAGACGGGATGTCGAGCCAGGCAGCGCGCACCGGAGATGCGAAAAGCCCCGATTGCGAACAGAAGTGGCAGTCCTCGGGGCATCCGCCGGTCTTGAGGCTGACAATTCCCTCGACCTCCACCTCGGGGCCGCACCACTTCATCCGTACCTCGTGCGCCAGCAGCATCGCCTCCTCGAGACGGTCGTCGCCGAGCTGGAGGACCTCGAGAACCTGAGATCGTTCGAGTGCGATGCCGTCGTCGAGCACCTGTGTACGGGCCGTGCGCAAAATGTCCATTCCGGTCCCCTCGTAGTCGAACGGCGACACATTGAACACCGTTCAAGTTGAACGGTGTTCACGTTAGGCACCGCCCTCGGCTACTGTCAAAGCGACGAGGCGTCGATCGACTTGGGGGAAGCAGTGCAACTCAACAGGCAAGACGTCCTGGACGGCGCGATCGCCATTCTCGACGAGTACGGCCTTGCCGACCTGACCATGCGACGGCTTGCGACGTCCCTGCACGTGCAGCCCGGTGCGCTGTACTGGCACTTCCCCAACAAACAGACCCTGCTCGGCGCGATCGCAGACCATCTGCTGTCCAGCGCCGACGCCCCACCCACCGAGGGCGCGTGGGACACGCAGATCGAGCAGATCGCGCATCGGCTGCGCGACGCGCTTCTCTCCCGTCGAGACGGGGCCGAACTCGTCGCCGCGACCTACGCGTCGAGGATGACCACCAATCGCATTCGCGAACGCATTGCCGCCGTCTGCATTCGCGCGGGACTACCGCGACGCGACGCGGAACTGACCGCCGACACCCTGCTGTACTACGTTCTCGGCCAGACAGTGGACGAACAATCGCGTCTACAGATGGACTCCGCGGGAGCCCTCACCCCCGAGGCGTCCCCGATCTTCGAGAGTCCGGACCCGACCAGCAGATTCGATTTCGGATTGCGGCTCTTCGTCGACGGAGTCCGCCACTCGACAACCGATCGGATCCGGCGCTAGAGATCCGGCCGATCATGACTCCGCGAAGACGATCCGTTCACTTCCGTTGTCCAGGGTCATGGTGCCGTCGTTCCGAGACCACCGCGGCGTGGACGCCAAGAATTCCGAGAGCCACGCGTCCTGATCCATCAATGCCTGTGGGCAGCCCATACGGGTGGAACCGAGAGAATCGGTGGTGATCCTGCCCTGCGAGGTGTCGACCGTGCCGAACAATCTGTTGCACCCGGCCTCCGCCGAGATTCGGTCGTCGGCGAATTCGAGCCTGATCGTGGTTCCGTCCACCGGCACATAGGAGTCGGAAGCGTCGATGGACGTGTAGATCTTGTCGGCCGGAAATTCGCCGTACGAGTCGGCACACCCGGACGCCACCGCGCCCACGCCCAACGCGAGAGCGACCAACGCGCGCCGCGCGTCAGCCACCGAAGATCGGCCCCAGGCCGGCCGCACCGGCATTTCCGCGGGACGCGAACGGGTTGTCGTGCACCATGTACGTCCAGGTCGACGTCGGTCGACGCAAACCGGCATCGTCGAGATCGATTCCGTCGGAGGTGATGTCGGCCGACTCGAAGGTGGCGTGCGAGAGATCCATCGCCTTCGACGACACCGTCTTGAATGCTTCGACCGCAATGCGGTGATACTCGTCCAGCGGATTCTCGCGCCCCAATGCCCGAAGGTGAATGCTCTCACGCACGTCTGCGAGGTGCGCGAGGTAATCGGACCACGATCGATCGAGGTGGTACAGAACTATCTGGCGAGCGACCTCGATCAGCGTCTCCTCCGAGACGGTGTCGCGAAGCTCTTTCGAGCGCTTCGGCGAGTGCGCCTCGAGCAAGGTCAACGCCTCGTCCGAGTTGAGCAACGTCGCGCGGCTGCGATCCAGAATCTCGCGATGTTGAGCCGTCAACTGGTTGTAGCGCCAAGTACGAGAATGTATTTCGAGCATCTGGCCCTCGGCGATGCGTTGTGCGTGATCGACACGGTCGGCCGCTGCCGGCGAGGTGAACATTCCGCTGTCGTCGATACCCTTCGGTGCGTCCTTGTCGCCGATGTTGTTCTTGACGACGTCGTCCTCCCAGCTGCCGAAGAACAGTGAACGACCCGGATCTCCCTGCCGACCTGCGCGTCCCCGGAGCTGGTTGTCGAGGCGCTCGGTTGTGTGGCGACCGGTGCCGAGAACGAACAATCCGCCGAGCTCGGCAATACGTTCGCGATCGGCACCGTCGGGACCGCCGAGCTTGATATCGGTTCCGCGACCGGCGATCTGAGTCGACACGGTCACCGCGCCGTGCACTCCCGCCGCGGCGATGACCGCTGCCTCCTCAGCATCGTTCTTCGCATTGAGCACCACCACGTCCACGCCCGAGGCCGTGAGAGTCGACGCCAACGCCTCGGACTCGGCGACATCATGGGTTCCGATGAGAATCGGCTGCCCGGTCTCGTGAATCTCCTTCACCTGCAGGGCAATTGCAGCGTTCTTGTGTTCGATCGTGTCGTACACACGGTCGTTTTCGTCGACGCGCACCGTCGGCACGTTGGGCTCGATGACCGAGACGCCGAGGCTGTAGAACGTCCGAAGCTGCTCCCCCGCCGCCATGGCCGTTCCGGTCATGCCGCACACCGTGGCGTACCGATTGACCAATGCCTGCACGGTGATCGTGTCGAGAATCTCGCCGGTCTCGGTGGGAGCAAGCCCCTCCTTGATCTCGACTGCCGCTTGCAGCCCGTCCGGCCAGCGCTGAAGTTCGGCGACGCGTCCACGCGAGGCGTTGATCAGCTGAACCCGTCCGTCACGAACGATGTAATCGACGTCGCGCTGCACCAGCACCTGGGCGTGCAGCGCCACGTTGACCGCCACCAGGGTCGATCCGACATGCTGTTCCGAGTACAGATCGATTCCGCCGAGCTCCTTCTCGATCCGCAGGGCACCCTCGTCGGTAAGGAAAACGTTCCGCCCTTCGGCATCGGTGTCGTAGTGAACACCCTTGTCCAACAATCGGACTGCGTCCATCACGGTCGAGGTCGAGACGTCACCCGATACCGAACCGGCCAACACCAGTGGGACGAGCGCCTCGTCCACCAGCACGGAGTCGGCCTCGTCGATCAGTGCGACGTCCGGGACGGGCGAGACCAGATCCTGTCGATCGTTCACCAGATGATCACGCAGGACGTCGAAGCCGACCTCGTTGACCGAGGCGTACGTGATGTCGCAGGCATAGGCGGTGCGACGCTCCTGCGCGCTCGACGCCTCACCGATGGAACCGACCGTGATACCCAGAACCTCGAACAACGGCTTCATCCACTGTGCATCGCGTTGCGCAAGGAAGTCGTTGACCGAGATGACGTGCACCGCGCGCCCGGACAAGACGTACCCGACGGCAGCGATGGCGCCGGCCAACGTCTTGCCCTCACCGGTCGCCATCTCCACCACATCGCCGGCGAGAAGTCGCACGGCACCGTGGAGCTGTACATCGAAGGGCCGCATGGACAGTGTTCGCGCACTCGCCTCTCGCACCAACGCGAGGTACCGCGGAACATCGAGCCGCGCTGCGTTGTCGACGCGAAGTGCGATCGCCTCTGTCGCCAAGTCGCTGTCGTCCATAGCGGCCGCCCACTCGGCGTGCTCCTGGGCTCGGTCGACGTGCTGACGGGACGTGCTGTGCGCCTTCTGCGCGGAGCGTCCGAGTACACGCCAGAACCGGTCGGAGCCCAAAGCCATGTGCAATCCCTACCTGAGAAAGAAAGAACGTTCCTTTCCACAGTACCGAGTGTGACGTCGTCCTCGGTTCCACATCATCGATCGACCGTGTACTCGTTCACCACCACCCCGGACTCGAAGGGGGTACTGGCCACGAGGCGACTTCGGATCGGTGAGTACGCACGCTCGGCGAAGAGACGCTTACCCGAGCCGAGGAGGATCGGGTTCACCTTGAGGATCAGCCTGTCGATTTCGCCCGCCACAGCCGACGCCAACATCCCTCCCCCGGCCAGCCAGATCCCACTTCCATTCTCGCTCTTCAGCTTTCGCACGACCGCTACGGGATTTTCACCGGTGAGCGTCACGGCCGCTTCCACGCCCGAGTGATCGCGCGAGAAAACGTACTGCTTCAGGTGGCCGTACGGACCCTCCGGGGGATGGATTCCACCGGCCTTGTACGTGTTCCACCCCATGAGCACGGTGTCGAAACGACTCAGGTCGGGGGTCAGGCCCGTCGCCCGAAGGCCAAGCGTCGGAATGGTGTCGGTGTACTCACGCAGGATCATGTCGATGTGGTCGCCGTGCATCGGGAAGTCGGCGAAGGAGTCGTCGGGGGCAGCGATGTAGCCGTCGAGACTGACGGCGACGTAATAGACCAGTTCACGCATGAGCTTCTCCGATCACGACGGGTGTAGTGGTTGCTTAAGACTACGACATCCGTAGTGGTTCCGCTAGTCTGTTTCCATGGCTCGCAACCCACTCCGACGCTCCGAACTGGCCGACGCCGGACTTCGCCTGCTCGCCGCGGAAGGAGCGCGCGGACTGACCCACCGCGCGATCGACGAGGAAGCAGCTGTGCCCAAGGGAACGGCATCGAACTATTTCAAGACCCGCGCCGACATCATTGCCGGACTGATCGAGCGGATCGGCGAGAGACTCGCCCCCGACGCCGAGGTCCACGAACCACTCGCCGCGCAACCCCCCAGCCCCGAGCTGTTCGGCGCGTACATCCGCGACATCGTCGCCCGACTCCTCGCGAACAGCGACGTGACACTCGCGCTGTTCGAGCTGCGGCTCGAGGCATCGAGACGACCGGAGATCAAGGAGATGCTCGGCAGCTGGCAGCACTCGAATTTCTCCGCCGACGTCGAATTCAACCTCGCCGCAGGACTACCCGGGGGGCGCAAGGAAGTCGCACTCTTCCACTACGCGATCGACGGGCTTCTGCTCGACCGCCTGACCTACCCGATCGATCCGGACACCTCGACGGACGAAGTTGTCGACGCCCTGGTTGCGGGCCTTCTGCATTCCTGATCGATGCCCTGACCATCCACTGACCGCACAACCTGGACAAACCGAGGAGTCCGCATTACCGTCTTCCACTAATCAACTAGTGAAAGGGTCCTGGTGATCGCTTACCGTATCGATCGTCAGTCCGGCATCCCCACATATGTCCAACTGATACTGCAGACCAAACAGGCCCTGCGCCTCGGATCACTCACTGTCGGCGACAAGCTCCCGACAGCGAAAGACGTGGTCACGGCGCTCGCCATCAACCCGAACACCGTGCTCAAGGCCTACCGCGAACTCGAACGAGAAGGCCTGGTCGAACCACGGACCGGATCGGGAACCTTCGTCGTCGCCTCCCTGGCGAAACCCGGCATGGCCGAACGATCGGCCCTCGAGAACGAACTGGGCCGCTGGATTCGCCATTGCCTGGCAGCAGGACTGGACAGACCGGACCTCGAGGCCATCGTCACCGCTGCCCTCGACACCCACTTCGACCGACCGGAAAGAGACGGATCATGACCGACGCAGTTCTCACCATGGACGAGGTGGTCAAGTCGTTCCGCCGTAAGACCGTCCTCGACCGCTGCTCGTTTGCCATCGAAAGAGGAAGCGTCACAGCGTTGGTCGGCTCCAACGGCGCAGGCAAGTCGACTCTGATGTCGTTGGCGGTCGGACTGCTCACGCCGGACTCCGGGAACATTCGAGTACTGGGCGAAGCCGTGGGCCAGCGCGGCATCGCGCCCGGCCTCTCCTACCTCGCTCAGCACAAACCTCTCTATCCACACTTCACCGTCGCCGATACTCTCCGCTTCGGCCGAAACACCAACGTGCACTGGGACGATGCGTATGCGGCAGAACTCGTGGACGCAGCGGGGATAGCCGTCTCGGCACGCGTCAAGTCACTCTCTCCCGGCCACCGCACCCGGGTCGCGCTGGCCTTGGCCCTGGGTCGGCGCCCGGAGGTACTGCTGCTCGACGAGCCTCTCGCAGACCTGGATCCGGTTGCCCGCCGTGCTGTGGCCCGGACATTGATGCGCGACGCGGCCGAGAACGGCACGAGCATCGTGCTGTCGTCGCACGTGTTGTCGGAACTGGTCGACGTCGCCGACCGACTACTCCTGTTGCGTGACGGCCGCATTCGACTCGACGGTGACCTGGATACCGTCACCGCCGAGCACTACCTGCTCGTCGGTAGCACCGATGCCGAACCCACCGTTGACAACGGAACCATCATCTCCGACGTATCCGGTTCCAGCTCAGCAGTATTCGTTGTCCACGGCACTCGACCGGAGACAGCGCGACCGGGCTGGACCGTCGAAGACGCAACCGTGGACGACGTTGTACTCGCACACCTCGGTGCGGAGGTAGCGGCATGATCTGGGTGACATGGAGACAATTCCGCTCCACAATTCTGTTCGGGGTCCTGACCCCACTTCTGTTGGCGGCGATCACAGTTGCCATCACGCTGATCGATGGGGGTGTGGCACCCGTACCCGTACTCCAGCGCTGCCTCGGGATCGGTGAGGACTACTGCACAGCGGAAACCGCGCAGACCATCGCGATTCTTCTGACGATCGCCCTCCCCGTCGTGCTCGGCGCTTTCGTCGGGGTCACCGTCTTCTCCCGCGATCTCGAACGTCGAACTCACGTACTCGGTCTTACCCAATCGGTGAGCAGACGACGGTGGTAC
Source organism: Rhodococcus sp. WWJCD1 (assembly GCF_002258735.1). Lineage (NCBI taxonomy): Bacteria > Bacillati > Actinomycetota > Actinomycetes > Mycobacteriales > Nocardiaceae > Rhodococcus > Rhodococcus sp. WWJCD1. Next base: position 171,496 of record NZ_NOXY01000027.1, on the reverse strand, counting down.
GGCGTGCGCGTACTGGTCGTGTTCGTTCCGACGATCCTCGCCATGGCGTTGCTCGGATGCGCCCTCTACTGGGCGAAATATCGCACCTCGCCTGGGTCGTTCACTTTCATGAGCACCGGCGAATCACGCCTGGACTTCCCCACCTTCGGCGCAACGGGATTCGTTTCGGGCGGGTACACGGCTGCCGGACTGATGCTCGGCGCAGCATGCGCACTGGCCATGCGGAACACCGTCGCCGCGATGATCACCACTGTCGTGCTGTCCACTGCCTTCCTGGCGCTGCTGCCGACGCAGATTCGCGAACACTACGCGACTCCCGCGGTCGAGACCCAGACACTCGAGCAGAAGATGAACGACATGTACGGCGGCACACCGGACTACTACCGGCCACTGGAATCGATCTCGATATATCCGCGATGGAACGTGTCGGCGGATTACGTCGACGGCCAGGGAACACCCGTAGCGATCGACCTGCAGAAGTGCACGTGGCCCGACAACTACCGGGACATGAGCGAATTCGAGACGGTCACGCAGTACGAGGAATACGCCGATCTCCGTGCCGCGGAGGACGCTCGCACACAGATCGACTGCACCCGAGCTCAGGGTGCCGACGCCTTCGAGACGAAGTACCACGAGGATCGACTGTTCTGGCGGTTCCAGGCGATCGAGACAGCTCTGACGCTGCTGATCGCCGGTCTTCTCGGAGGACTGTCCCTGCTACTGGTCAAGAGACTGCGGCCCTGAGGTAGCGCGGTCGGTGCAAACGGCTGAGGCGACAGCATGTTTCGGTGTTCACAGTCGCGCAACGAGGGCCGGCAGCCCCACCGCCGCAGTGGTGCGCCACCGGTGATCGGCCATGTCCGAGACCTCGGTCTCGACCGGGTTGATCTCGACGACCGTGGCTCCGGCGCTACGAGCGATCGCCGGCAGTCCCGCGAACGGGTACACGACTCCCGACGTGCCGACCACAAGAACGAGGTCGGCACGTCGGACGGCGTCCTCGGCCGCGTCCCACGCGGCCTCGGGTAGCGATTCGCCGAACCACACCGCGCCCGGCCGAATCAGCCCGCCGCACAACGGACATTCCGGCGGCGGAACCCGCTGGTCCGCCTCGGCCGGTGCGTCGGCGGCACCGGCGTCGAGCACTGCCCGTGTCCCACAGTCGCTGCAATACGGCTCGAACAGAGATCCGTGCACATGTGACAACACCGTGGCTCCGGCTCTCTCGTGGAGGTCGTCGACATTCTGGGTGGCGATGTCGACGTGCGCCCGCTGCTGCCATTGTGCGAGTGCCACGTGACCGGCGTTGGGCTCGGAGCGTCTGACCAGTTCCGCTCGCCATCGATACCAACCCCACACCAGATCGCTGTCGGCCATCCAGCCCTCGGGGCTGGCGAGATCCTTGGGATCGAAGTCCTTCCACAACCCGCTCTGGGCGTCACGGAAAGTTGCGATCCCCGACTCGGCCGACATCCCCGCACCCGTGAGAACGGTGATGCGCGACGCTTCGCGGGCAGCGTCCGCCACAGGCTCTAAAACAGCATGGGCCGGCAGGTCACGAGGGAAGGTCACGTCCTCATTGTGCCAAGCTGTGTGCCCGGTCGCGCTACCGTGGTGGCATGAGCATCGACACCAGCGCGCGTACTCGACGACGGTGGCCTCTGTGGGTGGCGGCGTGCACGGCTGTCGTCGTGGTTGCGGTCGTTGGTGTTCTGTGGCTGGCCCCGAGCCGATACCTCCCGTGGGACACCGAGGCATTTCCCGAGGTGAACACCGGTGAACTGACGGCCGATCAGGCCCGAGTGGTGGAACTGTTGCGCACCGAGCACGAGCAGCAGCGCCCGGGAACCTTCTATGCCGAGGGTGTCGACGAAGCCTGGTGTGCCGACTTCGTCAGCTGGATCATGAAGGAAGCGGATATGCCGCTGTCGAACCCCAATTCCGGTTCGTGGCGCATACCCGGCGTCTACACCCTGCAGGAGTACTACCAGGAGCAGGGTCGATTCGAGGCCGTCGGTGGCTACACGCCGTCGGTGGGTGACGTGGTGCTCTACGACAACAGCAGCTGGATCGGCCAGCACACCAACGTGATCGTGGCGGTCGACGGAGACGAGGCCATCACCGTCGGAGGTAACGAGGCCGGCAAGATCCGAGTTCACACCCTGCACTACGGATCCGACTCCGGCGTGGTCGGATTCGGCCGACTGGCGAGCTGACGCTCACTCGCCGGATCGGCGGCTTCCGTCGCTGTACGATCGCGCGCCACCATCTCGTTTGGCCTGAAAGAGCAACATGTCTGCACGATCGAAGCAGTCGTCCACGGACTCGCCTCGTCGCAACGTCGTGTGCCCCGCGGAGAATGTCTGCTGGTCGGGAACGACGGCGGCGAGCTCGGTCAGCACGGCGGCCATCGTCGTCGATCCCACTCCCGGCATCGCGAGAGCGAACTCCTCCCCACCCCATCTCGCGATCGAGGCTCGGCCACCGAGCAGATCTGCCGCAGCAGCGGAGAACCGAACCAACAGTTGATCACCGCGGCCGTGGCCGTACTTGTCGTTGTACAACTTGAAGCGGTCGAAATCGATCATGGCCAGCGCAACCGCGCCCTCGTCCCCCGGCGGTGTGGTCAACTGATGCAACCGATCTCGCCATCCGCGCCGATTGAGCAGTCCGGTCAGGGCGTCGGTCTGTGCAGCTACGCGCAGGTCGTCCTCGACGCGCCTTCGATCGGTGATGTCGTGCACAACGGCCATCGTCCACCTTCGACCCTCCGGTCCCGGAACCTCACTGGCCGAGATCCAACCCCACCGCACTGTGCCATCGGCATGCAGGTAGCGCTTCTCGACGTGAACCGATTCCCCTCGAGACTTCGCGTCGTCCATGATCTGCTCCATGGCGGCGTGCTGGCCCAAGTCGTCGGGATGGGTGAACTCACGAGAAGATCTGCCGGGCAGGCGTTCACGAGGACACCCGACGATGGCTGCGTAGGCCTCGTTGGCGAGAACGAGCAGTCCGTCTTCGTCGGCAAGCGCCAATCCGACCGTGCTGGCCTCGAACATTTCCCTGTACCAACGATCGGCGTCGACCATCTTCAGCCAGGTCTCTTCCTCGAACGGTGCGAGCCACGACGACTCACACGACGACCCGACGATACGCCGCGCTGCCACGCCCGGCCCTGGGAAGGCGAGGCAGACGGACTTGACGTTGACGTAGCGTAAAGGTTCACACTGAACCACATGCGAATCGGATCTCTGGCGGAGGCCGTCGGAACGACACCGCGAACGGTGCGTCATTACCACCGCCTCGGCCTGCTCGACGAGCCGCGCCGTCTGTCCAACGGATATCGCGAGTACACGATCGACGACGTGGTTCGTCTGATGAGAATCCGGTGGCTGGCCGACTGCGGGATGCCACTCGGCGAGATAGCCGCCGCCCTCGGTGAGTCTCCGGCGGGCGAGACCGATGTGGTCGCTGATCTCAGGGCGCTTCTCGTCGGTATGGAACGGGAGCAGTCCGCGCTCGCGCGCAAGCACATCCGCCTGTCGGCACTGCTGAACGACGCAGTCGAGCATCGCCAGCTGACCGCACTTCCGCGCGAGGTTGCCGACGCCCTGAGCGCGCTGATCGACGCTTCCGCGGAAGCGGACCGAGAAGCATTGATCCGTGAACGCGATCTACTCGAGGTGATGGCGATATCGGGCACCGTTCCCGAATCGTTCTTCTCTACCGTGACCGCAACACTCAACGATCACGGCCTCCGTCAGAAGTACCTCGGACTACTACGCAGATTCGCAACCCTCGAAGGCCGAGACCCTCTTGAGGCCGAGAGCGATATCGATTCGCTCGCAGCGGAACTGGCGTCGATGCTCGATCTCGACTCGCTCGCCTCCACCGCACCCGACGCCGCAGTGAACACCGGTGAGATCAGCTCCCTGACTATCGACGACATCCTGCCCGATCCGGCCCAGCGCACTGTGATCGTCCGCGCCGCCGCGCACCTGCAGACGACCGAACACCCACGCTCCGGAGGCACCCGATGACGGTCGACTTCCCTGTCCAGGCCGGTAGATGGCACTCGTTGACGCTCTGGACGCGCGGGCAGCACGCGCCGATCGCCGCGGACTCGACCGTGTTCACCGCTACCCGCGGAACACTCGGATTACCCCTGATGTTCGGTGCTGCCACCGTGATCGAGATGGTCGTTCTGCACTTTCTGATTCCGTGGCTGTGGCTCAGTGCGCTGGTCGCAGCCGCGTCGGTGGCGTCCCTGGTGCTACTCGCGTCATCGGTCGCCCTGGCTCGGGCGCACCCGCATGTTCTCTCACCCGAAGTCCTCGTTCTGCGCATGTCGGGCACGGTCGTAGCGAGGGTCGACCGAGCGAATATCGCGTCGGTTCGCATCCACCGTCGCTTCGGCGTCGTGTCGCCCGCTCTGGACGGAGGCCGGCTCGTCCTACCGAACCAGGACGGCACCACGGTCGACATCGAGCTGTCCAGTGCCGCAGAGGTTGTGGTTCCCGCACTCGTGCAGCGATGGCGGATATCCGGCTTCGCTCACTCGTTCGGTGTTCAGGTGGACGACCCCGCAGCACTGGTTGCTGCGCTCACTCCGTCCACTGCGGCACCCGAAGTGGAGCGGCGCAGCAGACGAGTTGCGAACAACAGGACCAGCAACGCAAGCACGGTGATACCGGATCCGGCCCAGATGGGCGAGGTGTAGCCGAGGCCGGCCGAGATCGTCACGCCGCCGAGCCACGCGCCCAGCGCGTTTCCGAGATTGAACGCGGCGATGTTCGCACCGGACGCCATCGTCGGGGCGTCGGGCGCGAACGACATCACCCGCATCTGCAGCCCCGGCACCGTTGCGAAGCCGAACGCCCCCATGAGCACCAGGGAGGCGATCGTGGCGGGGCGACTCTCCGCGGTGAGCGCGAAGAAGACGAGTACCACGGTCAATGCACCCAGGAGGGTCAGCAACGTCGCAGTGAGATCGCGGTCGGCGGCCTTGCCGCCCAGGTAGTTTCCGATGAAGAGGCCACCACCGAACAGCACCAGCAACCAGGGCACCGAACTCGACGCAAACCCGCTCACGTCGGTGAGGGTGAACGCGATATACGTGAACGCGCCGAACATACCGCCGAATCCGAGCACCGTCGTGGCGATGGAGAGCCAGACCTGGGGAGACCGGAACGCACGCAATTCGCGGCGCAGATCGCTCTCCTCACCGATCCCGGTTTCCCGAGGAACGAGGGCCGCGATGCCGATCAGCGCAACGATGCCGATCACCGTGATGGCCCAGAACGCCGACCGCCATCCGTAACTCTGACCGAGGAACGTTCCGAACGGAACGCCGAGAACGTTGGCGGCGGTGAGGCCGGCGAACATCATGGCAATCGCTCCCGCCTTCTTTGCGGGCTCGACCAGACCTGCCGCGACCACGGCACCGATTCCGAAGAAGGCTCCGTGGCACAGTGCGGCGACCACACGACCGAGCAGCATCGTGTCGTAGCTGCCCGAGAGTGCAGAAATCAGGTTGCCTGCGATGAACAGGCACATCAGTGCAAGCAAAACGGTCTTGCGGGGAAGTCGCGTCACCGCAGCGGTGACCACCAGCGCTCCGACGACGACGGACAACGCATATCCGGTGATGAGCCAGCCGGCAGTGGCTTCGGTGACCGAGAAGTCGGCCGCGACCTCCGGTAGTAGACCCATGATGACGAATTCGGTCAAACCGATGCCGAATCCTCCGATTGCGAGGGCGAGCAGGCCGAGAGGCATGTCGAATCTCCTGAGACGAAGTGGCGTAGGTAAATATCTGGCTATCGCGTGTAGTTGCACGCGCTTGGCAAATAGTTGCACACGCGCTCTATCCGCGCAAGAAGATAATGCACCGGATCAACCTCTACGCTCCCGAACTGGGACTATTGCCCCGAAGCAGACTCCGAGAAGTGCTTCACCTCGCGTACACGTATTGTTTGCCCTGTATCGCACATCCGACCGAGTAGTCGATCGACAGCCGGAGCCACTTCTCCTTCATGCATGTACACCCGACCGACAGCGACTCGGCCATCGATTTCTCGACACCGGTCCAGGGCGCTTCCGCTCCGGCACCCGGCCCGCATGGTCGACCACCGCAACGGCGAGATCTCAATGGCTTGCGCGGCGTCGCGATCGCACTCGTCGTCGTGTTCCACATCTGGATGGGTCGCGTGTCGGGTGGCGTCGACGTCTTCCTGACGCTGTCCGGCTTCTTCTTCACCGCATCCCTACTGCGATCGGCCGAGGCCGGGGCAAGCCTGAATCCGATCACCCGCATCACGCGCGTGCTCCGCAGACTGGGTCCACCGCTGCTGATCACGCTGCTCGCAGTCGCCGTCGCATCGGTGTTCTTGCTGCCGCGCACCCGCTGGGCAGACCTGGGTGATCAACTCGTATCCGGTGTCTTCTATTACGTGAACTGGCAGCTGGCGACAACAGCGAACGACTACTTGGCGGCCGATCCCTCGGTGAGCCCCGTTCAGCATCTGTGGTCGGTCGCCGTGCAGTTCCAGTTCTATCTGCTGGCCATTGCCGTCGTGTTCGGTCTCGCATGGCTCCGACGCATCGCCCGACCCGAGGGGCCACGAAGTCTTCGACCACGCACCTTTGCCGTGATCTTCGCCGTGATCGCTGTGGTGTCCTTCGTGTACGCGGCGGACGGTGTTCGACGGCATCAGGCGTGGAACTACTACGACACCGGTGCGCGACTCTGGGAGATCATGCTCGGTGCGGCACTGGCGGCAGTGCTTGTCTCGCGAACAAGCACCTCGGTGGCCGCCGCCTCGCCCTTACGTGCCCGCTGGTCGTCGACGGCACGTGGAGTCCTGGCCGTTCTCGGCATGACCGTCATCGTCGCGTGCGGTTTCGTCGTCGACGGAGTGACTGCGTTTCCCGGTCCCCTGGCTTCGATTCCGGTGCTCGCGACCCTCGCGTTGATCGTCGCCGGGTCCGAGACCGCCGTCGCGGCAACGCTCTCCAACCGGTTCTTCGCCTGGGTCGGATCGATCGCATTTCCGCTGTATCTGTGGCACTGGCCGCTGCTGATCTTCTACTTGTCGGCCACCGGCAGATCCCATGCAGACTCGCTCGGGGGTCTCGGCATCGTCGGGGCGTCGGTCGCACTCGCATGGCTGACCGTGCGTCTGGTCGAGCGCCCCACGCAGTCGAGCACGTTCACGCCGGGACGGATCGCGGTCACTGCCTGCGCGGGGATCGCCGCGCTCGCAGTCACGGCCGGTTCGGTCGGATGGAACGTCTACATCGACCGGTCGATCACCGCGGTGCAGGCCGATGAATCGGTCGACGAACTGACTCACCCGGGGGCGCTCGAACTGACCGACGGGATTCGCGCCGAGCCGGCCTCCGTCCGTCCCCCGCTGTATTCGGCTCCCGAGGACCTCCCTGCCACCACCCTCGAAGGCTGCATCGCCGACTTCGAAACACGCGATGCGGTCTCGTGTAGCTACGGCGACCTCGACGCGAACCGAACCATCGTGCTGGCGGGCAGCTCACACGCCGAGCACTGGGTGACGGCCCTCGACGCGCTCGGACTCCAGCACGGGTTCAAGGTCGTCACATTCCTGAAGATGGGCTGCCCGTTGAGCATCGACACGATGCCGATGCTCGGCCCCAACGAATACCCGGATTGCCTCGACTGGACGCAGACCGTGCTCGCCGACGTCGCAGCGATGGAACCTGCCTACGTGTTCACCACCGCCACCCGCCCGCGGGAGGACTTCCCCGGCGATTACACCCCCACCTGGTACGCCGCGGTGTGGCAGCAACTCGCTGCGGACGGTGTCGGAATTCTGGGTGTTCGGGACACCCCGTGGCTCGCGTACCGGGCGATCGATTGCCTGGCCGACGGCGGCAATGCCACCTCGTGCGGCATTCCACGGGACGAAGCGCTCGACCCCGTCAATCCGGCGCTTGCGGCCTCGTTCCGACTCCCCGGGTTCTCCGCTCTCGACCTGTCCGATGCAGTCTGCGACGCGACCTTGTGCCGCGTCGAGCAAGGCAACGTACTCGTCTACCGTGACGAGCATCATCTCACTGCGACCTACGTGCGAACTCTGACCACCGAGCTGGGACGGCAGGTCGGATCGGCCACCGGGTGGTGGGCCGGACCGTGAGCCGAAGGCCTCGCGCTCGGTAAGCCTGGGCCCACCCGCCACAGTAGGGTTGATCCATGCTGCACGAAGCCTCCGACGACACGCCTGCCATCGCAGTATGGCCGGGATCCGCCTATCCGCTCGGCGCGACCTACGACGGAGCAGGAACCAATTTCGCACTGTTTTCCGAGGTCGCGGAGGCCGTGGATCTGTGTTTGATCGCCGACGACGGAACCGAGACCCGCATCCGTTTCGAAGAGTCCGACGGCTACGTCTGGCACGCATATCTGCCCACAGTGGTACCGGGTCAGCGCTACGGCTACCGCGTTCACGGCCCCTGGGATCCGGCAGCCGGGCATCGCTGCGACCCGAGCAAGCTGCTCGTGGATCCGTACGGCAAGGCGTTCGAGGGATCGTTCGACGGCGACCGATCGCTGTTCTCGTACAACATGGACGCGCCCGCTCCCGAACCCGAGGCCGAGGTACAGATCGACGAGGAATCCGCGGATTCACTCGACGCCGAGGCCCCGTTCGAGGACGCCACCGATCTTGCCGATCCCGACGACGAGATCATCGAGGTAGCTCCCATCGCGCACGACGACGCGCCGAACAACGACTTCCCCCAGCATGATTCGCTCGGTCACACGATGACCACCGTCGTGATCAACCCGTTCTTCGATTGGCAGGCGGATCGCGCCCCGAAACGCCCGTACCACGAGACCGTGATCTACGAGGCCCACGTCAAGGGCATGACGATCAACCACCCCGACATTCCCGAGGCCGAGCGCGGCACCTACGCCGGGCTGGCGCATCCGGCGATCATCGATCACCTCAACCACCTCGGAGTCACGGCCATCGAACTGATGCCGGTGCACCAGTTCATGCAGGATCAGGTTCTGCTGGACAAGGGACTGCGAAACTACTGGGGCTACAACACATTCGGATTCCTTGCCCCGCACGCGGAATATTCCTCACTGCAGTCCCCCGGTGCGGCGGTCACCGAGTTCAAGGCCATGGTTCGCTCGTTCCACGCCGCCGGCATCGAGGTGATCCTCGACGTGGTCTACAACCACACCGCCGAGGGCAATCACATGGGCCCGACCATCAGCTTCCGCGGCATCGACAACGCTGCGTACTACCGGCTCGTCGACGGCGATCTCGAGCACTACATGGACTACACCGGTACCGGCAACAGTCTCAACGCCCGGCACCCGCACACGCTGCAGCTGATCATGGACTCGTTGCGCTACTGGGTGACCGAGATGCACGTGGACGGGTTCCGATTCGACCTCGCATCCACGTTGGCTCGCGAACTGCACGACGTCGATCGCCTCAGTGCATTCTTCGATCTCGTTCAGCAGGATCCGGTCGTCAGCCAGGTGAAGCTGATCGCCGAGCCCTGGGACATCGGCGAGGGCGGCTACCAGGTCGGCAACTTCCCCGGCCTGTGGACGGAGTGGAACGGCAAGTACCGCGACACCGTGCGTGACTACTGGCGCGGGGAGCCCGCGACGCTGGGCGAGTTCGCGTCGAGGTTGACCGGATCCTCGGATCTGTACGAGTCGAACGGTCGTCGCCCTGGAGCCAGCATCAACTTCGTCATTGCCCACGACGGATTCACCCTCAACGATCTCGTCTCCTACAACGACAAGCACAACGAGGCCAACGGCGAGGGCAACAACGACGGCGAGAGTCACAACCGATCCTGGAATTGTGGCGTCGAGGGACCGACCGACGATCCGGAAATTCTGGACCTCCGAGCACGCCAGATCCGCAACATCATGGCGACGCTGCTGCTCAGCCAAGGTACGCCGATGATCGCTCACGGCGACGAAATGGCACGAACACAGCAGGGCAACAACAACGTCTACTGCCAGGACTCCGAACTGGCATGGATGGACTGGTCGTTGGCCGAGACCAACGCCGAACTGATCGAGTTCACTCGCAACGCCATCGCATTGCGCGCCGAGCACCCGGTGTTCCGCCGGCGCCGGTTCTTCGAGGGCCGTCCCATCCGAACCGGCGAGCAGGCACGAGACATCGCGTGGCTGACCCCTGCGGGCGAAGAGATGACGCCCGAGGACTGGGACAGCGGCTTCGGCAAGTCGCTGACCGTGTTCCTCAACGGCGAAGGAATTCCGGAACCGAATCAGCGCGGTGAGCGCGTGGTGGACGACTCGTTCCTGTTGTGCTTCAACGCACATCACGAGACGCTCGAGTTCGTGACCCCGGACGGGAACTACGCCAAGGAGTGGACGGTCGCCTTGGACACAGCAGCCCGAACGGGAGCGGGTGAGAAATCGATAGAAGCGGGTACACCGGTGGAAGTCACCGCTCGTTCCCTACTCGTTCTACGAAAGACTGCCTGACACATGCCGCTGCCCACCAGTACTTACCGGTTACAACTGCGGGGCGATGCCTTCACCCTGGCCGATGCCTCCGACGTGGTCGATTACCTCCACGACCTCGGGGTCACACACCTGTATCTGTCGCCGATCCTGACTGCGACCGACGGATCGACACACGGATACGACGTCACCGACACCTCGACGGTGTCGGCCGCCCTGGGCGGTCGAGAAGCGTTGACGCAGTTGCATTCTCGTGCCGCAGAGCTGGGCATGGGGATAATCGTCGACATCGTCCCCAACCACGTCGGAGTGGAGGACCCACGGCAGAACGCGTGGTGGTGGGACGTGCTGCAACGCGGTCGCGACTCCGAGTACGCGACGTACTTCGACATCGACTTCGGAGCCGACAACGGCGTCGACGGCAAGATCGCGATCCCCGTGCTCGGCAGCGCGAGCGACGTCGGTGAGCTCACCGTCGACCGCTCGGAGGAGCAGCCTCTCCTCGCGTTCTACGAGCACCGCTTCCCCATCGCAGACGGCACCGACGGCGATGATGCGCAGGCCGTACACGACCGTCAGGCCTACCGATTGGTGAGCTGGTCCGACGGGCTGATCGGATACCGACGGTTCTTCTCCGTGAACGGCCTGGCGGGAATTCGGCAGGAAGACCTCGACGTCTTCACCGACTCCCATCGTCAGGTGGCCGGTTGGATCGAAGACGGCCTGATCGACGGACTGCGGGTCGACCATCCCGACGGTCTGGCCGACCCCGCCGGCTACCTCACCGAACTGCGCGGACTTCTCGGGCCCGACCGGTGGCTCGTCATCGAAAAGATTCTGGCCGACGGTGAACCGCTGGACGAGTCGCTTCCCGTCGACGGAACGACCGGGTACGACGCGTTGGCCGCGGTCGGCGGAGTGTTCGTCGACCCGGAGGGCGTGCATGCACTCACTGCTCTGTCTCAGGTGCGCTCCGGCATCGCCTACGACGCCGAGACATTGCACGAGACCGAGTTGGATCTCAAGACCGCCGTTGCGCGCGGCGACCTGTCCCCCGAGGTGCGACGCCTCGCTCGGGCCGTGGTTCGCGAGTCCGGCACCACCGTCGACCTCGAGTCCGTCATCGACGCGATCGTTGCCGTCGTCGCGGCCGTCCCGGTCTACCGGACCGACTACGCGCCGCTCGCCGGCGTGCTGCCGGGCGTGATCGCTGCTGTCGGCGAGGAGCAGCCGGACCTGGCCGGCGGTCTGGGCGCACTGGCGACCGCCCTCGTCACCGGTGCAGAATCGCCGGTCCGCTTCGACCAGGTCTGCGGTGCAGTCACGGCAAAGGGCGTAGAGGACTGCCTGTTCTACCGCGCCAACCGGTTGATCTCCCTACAGGAAGTGGGCGGCGACCCGAGCCGATTCGGTTGCAGCACAGCGTATTACCATCTGACCAATGCCGATCGAGCGCGACGCTGGCCGGCTGCGATGACCACCCTGTCGACTCACGACACCAAACGCGGCGAGGACGTACGGGCGCGAATCGGCGTGCTGTCACAGACTCCCGAACTGTGGGCTCGCTGCATCACGGACTGGGAAGAACTGACCCCGAGTCCCGACGGTACAACCGGAATGTTTTTGTGGCAGAACCTTTTCGGCATCTGGCCGGTCGACGGAGTGATCACGTCCACGCTGCGTGAGCGCGTTCACGCCTACGCGGAGAAGGCAATCCGCGAGGCCGCCCTCCGCACGACGTGGACTGCTCCGGACGAGGAGTTCGAGTCCGCGGTACGCAGCTGGCTCGACGCCATCTTCGACGGTGCCGTCGCTCGATCGATGACGATGCTGGTCGACAAGCTCGCTCCCCATGGCCATTCCGATGCGCTGGGTCAGAAACTGTTGAATCTGGCCGGGCCCGGCATCCCCGATGTGTACCAGGGCACCGAGTTGTGGGAGGACTCGCTCGTCGACCCCGACAACCGCAGACCCGTCGACTACTCCGTCCGTCGATCGATGCTCGCCGCGTCGAACACCGATGCGCTCTCGATCGATACGGGTGCTGCCAAGCTGGCTGTGGTTCGCTCCGCGCTGCACGTGCGCCGCGAACGGCCGGAGAGCTTCGTCGGTGGCACCTACGCGCCGATCGTCGCGGACGGATCCGCGGCCGAGCACCTCGTCGGATTCGCACGCGGACCGGTTCCCGGAAACGCCGACGTGATCGCACTGGCGACCAGACTCTCGCTCGGAGTATCCGAGACCGGCTGGGGCGACACATCCGTGACGCTGCCTGATGGCAGCTGGCGCGATCGCATCACCGGCTCCGAACACACGGGCACCGTCTCGGTAGCCGAGATGTTCGCCTCACTCCCGGTCGCACTCCTGGTGCGCGACAACGAAGAAGCGGTGACACAGTGACATCGACAGCAGCGACATCGACAGCAGCGACATCGACAGCAGTGACCTCTTCGGCGACGACACGACGATTCCAGGTCTGGGCACCGTCCCCCGAGACGGTCCGATTGCAACTCGACGACTCGGTGCATCCGATGCAGCGCTCCTCGGACGGGTGGTGGCATGCCGACGTCGACGCCACACCGAACTCTCGATACGGCTACCTGCTCGACGACGCAGACAAGGCACTGCCCGATCCGCGATCACCGCGGCAGCCCGACGGCGTGCACGAGCTGTCCCAGGTGTTCGACGTCGATCCCACGCTGTGGACCGATGCGGCGTGGACCGGGCGTCAACTACCCGGCTCCTCGATCTACGAATTGCACATCGGCACGTTCACCGACGAGGGCACGTTCGAGGCGGCCATCGGCAAGCTCGATCACTTGGTCGAACTGGGCGTGTCGTTCATCGAGATCATGCCGGTCAACGGATTCAACGGCGTGCACAACTGGGGATACGACGGAGTGCTCTGGTACACCGTGCACGAGGAGTACGGCGGCCCGGAAGGGTTGCAGCGCTTGGTCGACGCCTGCCACGGCCGCGGCATCGGCGTTGTCCTCGATGTGGTCTACAACCACCTCGGCCCGTCCGGTAATTATCTCGAACGCTTCGGCCCCTACATGACCGAAGGGGCCAACAGCTGGGGCCAGGCAATCAACTATGCCGATGCAGACTCGGGCGAGGTTCGGCGATACGCCCTGGACAACGCTCTGCGTTGGTTCTCCGAGTTTCACATCGACGCGTTGCGGCTGGATGCAGTACACGCGATAGTCGACCACACTGCGGTGCATCTGCTCGAGCAGCTCTCGATCGAAACCCGCACCCTGTCAGCGCATCTCGGTCGTCCACTGACCCTGATCGCCGAGAGCGACCTCAACGATCCTTCGCTGATCACGGCACGGTCGGGTGGCGGCTACGGACTCGACGCGCAATGGGACGACGACATTCACCACGCGATCCACGCGGCTGTCTCCGGTGAGCGGCAGGGCTACTACGGCGATTTCGGTTCCCTCCAGGGTTTGGCGAACACGCTGCGGCAGGGGTTCTTTCATGCCGGAACGTATTCGAGCTTCCGCGGTCGGATCCACGGCCGCCCGCTGGACACGCGCCGAATTCCGGCCAGTTCACTGGTGACCTACACGACCACTCACGATCAGGTCGGTAACCGCGCAATCGGCGATCGACCGGGTTTCTACCTCTCCCCCGGCCAGCTCGCAATCAAGGCTGCTCTGGTGTTGACCTCGCCCTACACACCGATGTTGTTCATGGGAGAGGAGTGGGGAGCGTCGACGCCGTTCCAGTTCTTCACCTCGCATCCAGAGCCCGAGCTCGGTAAGGCGACCGCCGAGGGACGCAAGGCGGAATTCGCCGAACATGGCTGGGACAAGAGCGATATCCCGGACCCACAGGATCCCGAGACCTTCACACGGTCGAAGCTGAACTGGTCGGAACTGGGCGACGGCGACCATGCACGACTGCTGGCCGTCTACCGCGATCTGTTGAGGCTGCGCCGCGACCGGACCGAACTGACCGACCCGTGGCTGGACCACGTGAAGGTGGACTACGACGAGGACGCGAAATGGATCGTCGTTCGCCGCAGCCGACTCAGTGTGGTGTGCAATCTGTCCGAATCTGCTGTGACCGTGCCGGTCGGCGGCTCACCACTGCTCGAGTGGGAGCCGACGACATCGGACGAAACTGGCTCTGCCACAACGATTCCCGGTCACTCCGTCGTCGTACTGGAATCCTGACGCCTGCGTAGATTGACCAGGACGAACACGGCGGTGATCGCCAGCACCACCGCGGTGGCGACGGCCGCGACATGCATGCCCGAGACGAAGGCAGCATGCGCGGAGTCCAGTAGGACCGTCGCCACCGAGTCCGGCAGCTCACGGGCCACCGCGTCGGCACCGCCGAGAGTCTCACCGGCCCTGGCCCCCAGCTCGGGGGTCAGCTGCGTGACGTCGATGCCGCGACGGAAGATCGCCATGACAACGGTGCCCAGTAGTGCGACGCCCAGTGCGATACCCAGTTCGTATGCGGTTTCCGACACTGCCGAGGCAGCTCCCGCCCGTTCGGGCTCGACGGCACTGACCACGAGCTCGGAGGTCAGCGTCAGCGCGACACCGACACCGGCCCCCACGAGGACGAACCCGGCAATGAACAGGGCCGGGCCGCTGTCGGTTGCGAGGCCGACCAGGAGCCCGGCACCCGCGGCGGCGACGAACATTGCGACCCCGAGAACTGTTCCCGCACTGAAGTATCGAACCAGGACCGCAACCAGCAGTGAGGTGACGATGCTGGCGGCGGTACCGGGCAGCAGCAGCAGACCCGCCTCGAGCGGGCTGTTGCCGAGCACGAGCTGCAGATACTGCGAACCGAAGAACAGGACCCCGGCGAGGGCGAACACCGACAGGAAGTTCGTTGCGACGCCCGTCGAGAAGGCCCGGTTGGCAAACAGTCTCAGGTCGATCATCGGTGCCGCGAGAGTGCGCTGACGGCGGACGAACACGTATCCGGCGATCACACCGACCACCGCGGACAGAAGGTAGACCACGTCGAAGCCGTGTGCCGCGGTCTCCTTCACCGCGAATACCAGCGGCACTATGGCGAGCATCGACAGCGCCGAACTCGTCAGGTCGAACCGGCCCGGGTTCGGGTCCTTCGACTCGGGAATCACCAGCGGGCCGAGCGCGATCAGCACGAGCATGACGGGGATGTTGATGAGAAACACCGATCCCCACCAGAAGTGCTCGAGCAGCCAACCGCCCACGAGCGGACCGGCAGCGGCACCGCCACCGGCCATCGCACCCCAGACGCCGATCGCGGCGACGCGTTGACGCGGGTTCAGGAAGATGGTGCGAATCAAGCCCAGGGTCGCGGGCATCAGTGTCGCACCGGAAATACCCTGCAACACGCGGGCCGCGATCAGCATCTCCGCGCTGGTCGACACGGCCGCTACGAGTGAGGCGATGCCGAAGCCCGCGGCACCGATCAGTAGCAATCGGCGACGGCCGATTCGGTCGCCGAGCGTACCCATGGTGATGAGCAGGCCGGCCAGCACGAACGAGTAGACATCGATGATCCACAGCAACTGGTTGCTGGTCGGTGCCAAGTCCGAACTGATGAAAGGCAATGCCAGGTCGAGGACAGTGCCATCGACAGCGATGAGCAACACGGCGAACGCCAGTACCACCAGACCGAGCCAGTCCCGCGGGGTCGCCCGGTGCTCGGATCCCCCGGCTACCTCGTGCACCGAACCGGTGCGCATGTCACTCACTACATCTCCTACGTTCTGCGCCCGGTGCGCCGGCGATCGCCGGGTCCGAAACGCTCGAGAGCACCAACCGTCCAGCCGGTACAGTGATTGAGAGTACCGCGAACCGTCCAGCCGGTAAAGTGAATTTCATGTCATCGGACACGCGGGACCGAATACTCGACGCACTGGAATCGATGCTGATCGAGCACGGTATGACCAAGGTGACCCTCGACAGCGTCGCTGCCGCCGCAGGCGTATCGAAGGGCGGACTGCTGTACCACTTCAAGACCAAGGACGCTCTGGTGGCGGCCATGGTGCGACGACTCGGCGCCCAGGCGGACGAGCAGCGCGCCGACGCCGCAGCAGGCGGGACGTCCGTGGCCGAGTGGTATCTGCAACCGCCGGATTCGATCTCGGAAAAGGAGATCGCTCTCTATCGATCGACATTGGCCGCGTTGCGGAGCGTGGACGGCAATTCCGACGAGGTTCAGGAGGCCGTCGTCGACATGATGCGATTGTGGGACGAGGGTCTGCGTACCGAAATCGATGATCCCGTGCAGGCCGAGATCATCCGGCTCGTCGGCGACGGAATCTACCTCGGTGCCGTGCTCGACCTGCCGGCCGTGGACCCCGAACTGCACAAACGCGTCGTCGACCGCCTGCTCGGTCGCTGACTCAGGTCAAGTACCGGTACACCGGCGAACCCGGCTCCAGCTGCTCCACCTGCAGGTGCGATGACCGCATACGTTCGAGGAGAGAAGAGAGGCCGTCCGCAGCGCCGAGTTGAATGCCGACTAGCGCGGCACCCGTCTCCCGGTTGTTGCGCTTGACGTACTCGAACAGGGTGATGTCGTCCTCGGGCCCGAGGACTTCGTCGAGAAAGCGACGCAGTGCGCCGGGCTCCTGCGGAAAGTCCACGAGGAAGTAGTGCTTCAGGCCCAGGTGAACGAGCGATCGCTCGAGAATTTCGCCGTAGCGAGAGACGTCGTTGTTGCCGCCGGACACCAAGCACACGACTGTGCTTCCCGGCGCGATGTCGAGATGCTCGAGCGCCGCAACGGCCAACGCGCCTGCAGGCTCGGCGATGACGCCTTCGTTCTGGTACAGCTCGAGCATTGCGGTACAGACCGCGCCCTCGTCGATCTGGGTGATCAGGAATGCACCGGGGCCGGAACTGTCGAACACGGGCGCGGTGATCAGCGGCAACGAAGCATGGGACACCACCGTGGCACCGAGCGACTGCAACGCTGCGTACGGCACGTCGCCGATGCGGCGGACGGCGGCCCCGTCGACGAACGGATCGATCTCGGAGAGCGTCACCGGACCTCCGGCGATCAGCGCGGCGGTCATGGATGCCGCGCCGGACGGTTCGACACCCACCAGTGACGTCTGCGGTGCGCGCTCACGAAGGTAGCTGGAGATGCCTGCGATGCATCCGCCTCCGCCGACGGGCATCACGACGACATCGGGTGCCCCGCCGAGCTGATCGATCATCTCGGCGGCAATGGTGCCCTGCCCGGCCACGGTTCGCGGA
Source organism: Rhodococcus sp. WWJCD1 (assembly GCF_002258735.1). Lineage (NCBI taxonomy): Bacteria > Bacillati > Actinomycetota > Actinomycetes > Mycobacteriales > Nocardiaceae > Rhodococcus > Rhodococcus sp. WWJCD1. The sequence continues at coordinate 153,769 of NZ_NOXY01000027.1, read as the reverse complement.
TCGTCGAACGGCGGCACCATGGTGGCACCGGTGCGGGCTACATCGGCGGCCGCGGCTGCCGCCGCGGCATCGAACGTATCGCCGATGACGATGAGCTCCACGAAGTCACCGCCGTGCACTCGGATTCGGTCGCGCTTCTGCTTGGGGGTGTTCGCGGGAACGTAGATGCGACCGTGCACCTGCATCGAGCGACACGCGAACGCCACTCCCTGAGCATGGTTGCCTGCGCTCGCGGTGACCACGCCGACAGAACGCTCGGCATCGGTCAGCTGGTCCATCAGGTTGTACGCGCCACGAATTTTGTACGACCGCACGATCTGCAGGTCTTCGCGCTTGAGGTAGACCCTCGCGCCGGTCTCCGCCGACAACCGCTCGCACAACTGCAGGGGTGTTGCGGCCACCACCGACGAAATTCGCACCGCAGCGGCATCGATATCGGCAGCGGTGACGGCTACCGACGATGGGAGCTGGGAGGCGAGGTCAGGGGATGAAGACACCAGCACATGCTGCCACCAGAGTGGAACGGTCACCCACTCGGGACCGTTCCACGGACCGACGGATCCTGTTCAGACGCGCGAGAGGACGAACACCGGGATCTCGCGATCGGTCTTCTTCTGGTAGTCCGCGTAATCGGGGTAGGCCGCGACCGAGCGTTCCCACCACACGGCTTTCTCGTCGCCGGTCACCTCGCGAGCGACGTAGTCGTGCTTCTCGGTTCCGTCCCGCAACTCGACGAGCGGCTCGGCTTTGACGTTGTGGTACCAGACGGGGTGCTTGGGCGCTCCGCCCAGCGAGGCCACGATGGCGTACTCGCCGTCGTGCTCGACTCTCATCAACGGCGACTTGCGCAGCTTGCCGCTCTTGTTCCCCTTGGTTGTCAGCAGCACGACCGGCATCCCGTTCATCGTCGTGCCCTCGGTTCCGCCGGAGTTCTCGTATCGCTCGGCCTGCTCACGGGCCCAGTCGGATGAACTCGGTTCGTATTCTCCTGTCAATGGCATGACTTCCAGTGAACACCTCTCGTGCGCGTGACGCCACGAGATCAGCCACATTGCCTGGTCCAGATGCCAAGTTCGGTGGACCGAATCTTTCGATGGGTATAGTCTGAACTTCGCGCGCCGGACAGCCGAATCATCACCACCCCGGGCGCAGCAGAGGAGAACGCGATGACCTTCACGAGCACCCGGGTGAGCCCCCGACCCACCGCTGCCCTGCGCAGCGTCGACGTCGCAGGCATCGCGTGGCCGGTCTACAAACTGGAAGCCCTCGCGCTGGGATCATTCGTGTTCGTCGTGACGCTCGTCATCGCCGGCTCCCTGCACGCCGCAGTACTCGCCGGTGCCACAATCGCGGTCGCGGCCTGGTGGACGCTGCTCCTCACCGAGCTACACCCGACCCGGCCTGCGTCACCCCGTCAAGCAGCCGGGTCCCAGTAGCGCCTTCAGGTCTCCCATCAACGCCGATGTCGGCGTGACGCGCAGACTGTCGTCCAGCTTCATCGTGGTGATCTTGTCGCCGCTGACCAACCGAAGGTGCACATCCGAGGTTCCCGGGTGGCTGGACAGGACTCGTTTGAGGGCACCGACCTTGTCCGCCGTGCACAGCCGCGTCGGCAGACTGACCGCGAGAGGCTTGTCGATACCGATCGCCGAAAGATCTGGTACCGCAAGGTCGTTCGCGATCAAGGAGACCCGGTCGTCGCGCACCGACACCCGACCCTTGACGAGTACCACCGAGTCCTCGGTGACATCGGCACCGAACACCGAGTACGCCTGTGGGAAGAACAGCACTTCGATACCACCGGCCAGGTCCTCGAGCTGCGCCGACGCCCACGTCAGACCGTTCTTGTTGATCCGCCGGTTGACCGAGGCCAGAATTCCGCCGACGGTGACCTGTGTGCCGTCCTTGATGTCACCTTCGAGAATGGTCGGGATATTGCAGTCGGACTTCGCGGCCAGCATGTGCTCGACGCCCAGGAGCGGGTGGCCGGAGACGTACAGGCCGAGCATCTCGCGTTCGAGGGCGAGCCGGTGCTTGGATTCCCACTCCTCGTCCGGCACCCGCACGTTGAACACCGCGGAGATGGACTCGTCGGCGTCCTCGCCGCCGAACAGATCGAACTGACCTATTGCCTCGGCCTTCTTGGTGCCCATCACCGCGTCGATCGCGTCGGCGTGAATGAGCATCAGGCCCTTGCGTGGATGGTCGAGCGAGTCGAAAGCGCCTGCCTTGATGAGGGATTCGGTGACCTTCTTGCTGCAGGCAATTGCGTCGATCTTGCCCAGGTAGTCCGAGAAATCGGTGTACTTCGACTTCTCCGATCGCGCCCTGATGATCGAGGCGACCACGTTGGTGCCCACGTTGCGCACCGCACCGAGACCGAACCGAATGTCTTTGCCGACCGACGCGAAGTTCAGCTCGGATTCGTTGACGTCGGGAGGCAGCACGGTGATGCCCAGCTTGCGGCAGTCGGCGAGATAGATCGCGGCCTTGTCCTTGTCGTCGCCGACGCTGGTGAGCAGGCCGGCCATGTACTCGGCCGGGTAGTTCGCCTTGAGATACGCGGTCCAGTACGACACCAGCCCGTAGCCCGCCGAGTGCGACTTGTTGAACGCGTAGCCGGCGAACGGCAGCACGGTGTCCCACAGCGCCTTGATGGCCGCCTCGGAGAAACCGTTGTCCAACATGCCCTGTCGGAACCCGGCGTACGCCTTCTCGAGCTCGGAGAGCTTCTTCTTTCCCATGGCGCGGCGCAGCAGGTCGGCTTGGCCGAGGGTGTACCCGGCGACCTTCTGCGCGAGCTGCATGATCTGCTCCTGGTAGACCACCAGGCCGTACGTTTCACCGAGAATCACCTTGAGTGGCTCTTCGAGCTCGGGGTGAATCGGCTTGACCTCTTGCCTACCGTTCTTGCGGTCGGCGTAATCGTTGTGGGAGTTCATGCCCATCGGACCGGGGCGGTACAGAGCGAGGACGGCGACGATGTCCTCGAAGCCGGTGGGCTGCATGCGGCGCAGCAGGTCTCGCATGGCGCTTCCGTCGAGCTGGAACACGCCGAGTGTGTCTCCGCGAGAGAGCAGATCGAACGTGGCCGGATCGTCGAGCGGCAGTGCGTCGAGGTCGATCTCGATCCCGCGGTTGGCCTTGATGTTGTCGATCGCGTCACCGATGACGGTGAGGTTGCGCAGACCGAGGAAGTCCATCTTGAGCAGGCCGATGGCCTCGCACGACGGGTAATCCCAGCCGGTGATGATCGCGCCGTCCTGCGCGCGCTTCCACACCGGAATGGCATCGGTGAGCGGCTCCGAGGACATGATGACCGCGCAGGCGTGCACGCCTGCGTTACGGATCAGGCCTTCGAGGCCCTTGGCCGTCTTGTAGATCGTCGCGACGTCGGGGTTGGAATCGATGAGCGCACGGACTTCGACGGCCTCCTTGTAGCGCTCGTGCGACGGATCGGTGATGCCCGCTACCGAGATGTCCTTGGCCATGATGGGCGGCGGCAACGCCTTGGTGATCTGATCGGCGATGCCGAAGCCCGGCTGACCGAACTGCACCCTCGCAGAGTCCTTGATGGCCGCCTTGGTCTTGATGGTGCCGAAGGTGATGACCTGAGCAACGCGATCGCTGCCCCACTTCTCGGTGGCGTAGCGGACCATTTCACCGCGGCGGCGATCGTCGAAGTCGATATCGATATCGGGCATCGACACGCGCTCGGGGTTGAGGAATCGCTCGAACAGCAGACCGTGTGGCAGTGGATCGATGTTGGTGATGCCCATGGCGTAAGCCACCAGCGATCCGGCCGCGGAGCCTCGTCCGGGCCCGACGCGGATGCCGACGGCCTTGGCATGGTTGATCAGGTCGCCGACCACCAGGAAGTAGGCCGGGAAGCCCATTTCCAGGATGACCTTGATCTCGTACTCGGCCCGCGCGAGGTAGTCCTCGGCCGGGCCGTCGGGGAACCGACGCTCGAGCCCGGTCATGACCTCGTGGCGCAGCCAGGTGCCCTGAGTGTGGCCCTCGGGAACCGGGAAGATGGGCATCCGGTCTCGGTGCGCCCACACCTCGTCGTACGGCTGGACTCGCTCGGCGATGAGTAGCGTGCTGTCGCAGGCACCGGGCACCTGGTCGTCCCACAGTGCGCGCATCTCGGCGGCCGACTTGAGGTAGTAACCGTCGCCGTCGAACTTGAAGCGGGTGGGGTCACTCAGCGTTTTGCCGGTCTGAATGCACAGCAGCGCCTCGTGGTTCTCGGCAGCGTCCTTGGTGACGTAGTGGCAGTCGTTGGTAGCGAGCGGCGGGATGGAGAGCTTCTTACCGATGTCGAGCAGGCCCTCGCGGACGCGTCGCTCGATGGACAGGCCGTGATCCATCAGTTCGAGGAAGAAGTTGTCCGGTCCCCAGATCTCCTGCCACTTTGCTGCAGCTTCGAGTGCCTCGCGTTCCTGACCGAGACGAAGCCGCGTCTGCACCTCCCCGGATGGGCACCCGGTGGTGGCGATGATGCCTTCCGCATGCGAGGCGATGATCTCCTCGTCCATGCGCGCCCATTTGCCGAGCTGACCCTCGATCGACGCGAGTGACGACAACTTGAACAGGTTCCGGACGCCGGTGGCGTTCTCGGCGACCATCGTCATGTGCGTGTAAGCACCGCTACCGGACACGTCGTCGGACTTCTGGCTCCGATCGCCCCAGAGCACGCGCTTCTTGTTGAACCGAGACTCCGGGGCGATGTAGGCCTCGATGCCGATGATCGGTTTGATACCGGCCTTCTTGGCCTCGTTGTAGAACTCGCTGGCTCCGTACATGTTGCCGTGGTCGGTCATGCCGACCGCCGTCATCTCCAACCGCGCCGCCTCGGCGAACATGGCCCCGATCTTGGCGGCACCGTCGAGCATCGAATATTCGGTGTGGTTGTGCAGATGAACGAACGAATCGGCCACGAAGGTTCTCTCCTGAAGGTCGTGCGTTTTCGAAAATACGAGCCGCGAATGCACTCACTCTAAGCGGTGGAACCGACAGAATTTTCGTAGCTGTCGGTGTGTCCTGGGAGGACGTGACGCGTGTGACGAACGAGACTGGAGTTGCCCTCATTCGGCCGGAATCGGCCCGTCGTCCGGGAGCGGTCCCACGACGTCGACGTACTCCGGAAGCAACGGCTCGACAGCGAACTTCCCGGACACCGCGTCGGGTGGAAGCGCCTCCACCGCCCGCACGTCGTCGCGGCCGGCCACCTCGCTCAGCTCGGCCGCGGTGCCCCGCACGACCAATGTCACCACGCACGCGCATCCGCCCAGCAACCGGCGCTGCGACACGGCGTCGATCTGCGCCTGCCGGTCCCCTGCGCCGAACGATTCCTGGATCTGGCCGGCAGCGCGTGCGGTCGAGTTCAGTACCGACCGTTCACTGCCCGGAACACCGACCGTGAGTATCGGGGTTTGCACACGATCGAGCGGTACTCGGAAGAGCACCTGCGAGATGCGCACGCCGTTCGCCGCGGCATAGGCCTGTTCGGCGGTGAGTTCGCGATCGAACGACACAGAGCCCCAGCGGGGTTCGGCACCATCGGTGCGCAGGCTCGCCTCGGCACGGGCCACGTAGTCGGTCACCTGCTCACCGCTGTCCGGGCCGAGCCGGTCGGTACCGACACCCAGTTGCCGTTGCGGGTTCAGGTTCCCGACGACGGCCAGGCCCCCGACCACCAGAGTGGCAGCGGCGACGAGACCGACCACACCCGAGAATCCGCGCATCACGCCTTCCGAAGCACCTCGAGCGCATGTTCGAGGTCGGCCGGATACTTGCTCTCTATCTCCACCCAACGGCCGTCGGACGGATGCGCGAAGCCGAGCGAACGGGCATGCAGCCACTGGCGTTCGAGGCCCAACCGTTCGGCCAGGCGCGGATCGGCCCCGTAGGTCAGATCCCCGCAGCACGGGTGGCGCAGGGCCGAGAAGTGCACTCGAATCTGGTGTGTGCGACCGGTTTCCAGGTGCACGTCCAGCAAACTCGCGGCCTGGAACGCCTCGACCGTGTCGTAGTGGGTCACGCTCGGCTTGCCGTCCGCGCGCACCGCGAACTTCCAGTCGTTGCTGCCGTGTCGTCCGATCGGGGCATCGATGGTTCCACTGCTCGGATCCGGATGTCCTTGCACCAGAGCGTGATAACGCTTGTCGATGGTTCGCGCTTTGAACGCGCGCTTGAGCACGGTGTACGCCCGCTCGGACGTCGCGACCACCATCACCCCGGACGTTCCGACATCGAGGCGGTGCACGATTCCCTGACGCTCGTGTGCACCGGATGTGGAGATTCGGAAGCCGGCAGCAGCCAGACCGCCGATCACGGTCGGGCCGGTCCAGCCCACGCTGGCATGGGCAGCGACACCGACGGGCTTGTCCACGGCCACGACGTCGTCGTCGGCGTAGAGAATCTCCATGCCCTCGACCGGTTCCGCTTCGATCGTCAACTCACGGGCGGGCTCGGGCAGCGTCACTTCGAGCCACGAGCCTGCAGCCAAACGATCGGACTTGCCCACGGCACCGTGATCGACCAGAACCGAACCCTCTTCGGCCAGTGCTGCGGCGACGGTACGCGAGAGACCCAGCAATCGGGCGAGCCCGGCATCGACCCGCATTCCGTCCAAGCCGTCGGGCACCGGCATGGAACGCGATTCCCTCACGAGTCGGCCTTCTTCGCGGCATCGGACTCGGACTTGGTCACGCGTTCGCCGTTCGGCTCGAAGCCGAACAGGCTCAGCACAACGAGCAGAATCGCTCCACAGACGATGGACGAGTCGGCGACATTGAACACCGGCCACCAGCCGACCGACACGAAGTCGACGACGTGGCCCTGGAACGGTCCGGGAGCGCGAAAGAAGCGGTCGATCAAGTTGCCCAGTGCGCCGCCGAGCACCAGACCCAATCCCAGCGCCCACCACGGTGATCGCAGCGTCCGGCCGATCTTGATCACTCCGATCACGACGGCGACGGCAACCACCGTCAGCAACCACGTCATGCCGGTGGCCATGGAGAACGCCGCACCGGGGTTGCGTACCAACCGCAGCGTCACCACGTCGCCGAAGATCTCGATCGGATTTCCGGGCTTCACGAAGTGCACGACCACGATCTTGGTCACCAGATCGAACAGCAGAATCACCGCCGCGATGGCGATCAGCAGTCGAGTTTTCAGTGGCTTCACGGGCCTGGCGACGGCGCTGTCGGAATCGGTCCCCTTCGGGTCCGCGGTCTCGTTCGGTGCCGAGACACCGCTGGTCTCGGGTGTCGGGTCGTCGGCGCGGTCTTCACTCACCTGTCCATCATGGCGCATCGGCGGCGGTGGACACTCATCCGTGCCGCGCGATACGGCTACCGGTGGGGCTGTCAGTAGCCTGGTGGCCGTGAAGTCGACCGATCGCGCCAGCACTGTCCACTCCAGCACCGTCCGTGCCGGTTTCCTCGCTGCATGCTGCGCGGTGGCTCTGGTGGCGGGATGTTCGAGCACCGACACCGAACCCGCAGCCGAGCAGACAGCGTCCACGAACGAGGTGACGATCGCGGTGACGCCGACGACCACCACCGTCGTCGACCCCGGGACCGAGCCACGCCGCGTGCTGGCGTTCGACACGGCCGATACGGACTCGCAGAACGTCGACCTCACGACCACGTCCACCGTCCAACAACAAATCGACGCCGGTGCACCGCAGGACTTCTCCAGTCCCGAATTGACGGTGCCCCTGAGAGCATCGACGGCCGATGCCGTACCGGAAGACGACGCCTCTACCGGGGCGACGCGGTCGATCGACCTGACCATCGGGGCCGCCACCTCACCCGACGAGGGCCTGACCGATGCACTGTCCGCGTCGGAGGGCTCCACGGCGCGGCTGGCGGGCACCGAATCCGGAGCGATCACGGCGTTGCACATCACTCCGGCCGATGCCGCGCTCGATACCGCCAGGGCGGCGATCGAACGCTCGTTCAACGCCGCGGTGTACCGCTCCGTCGCCTTTCCCGACGCGGAAGTCGGTGTCGGTGCCGTGTGGACCATCGATCAGCAGGTGCTGAGCGGAATCACACTGAACCAGCGCACGACGGTCGCGCTGCGAGCCCTCGACGGCGACCGGGCGACCGTGGACATCGCGATCACACAGACCCCCGAATCACCGGTCTGGAACCTCCCCGACAACTCCGGCACGCTGAACATCGCGTCGTACACCTACACCGGCGCGGGAACACTCGACATCGATCTGACACAGCCGCTTCCCGTCGGTGGATCCATCACCGCTGGTGGCGATCAGATGTATACCGACCCCGACAGCACGACCGTGTTGCGGCAGACGGTCGGAGATTCGATCACCTGGGGTGACCGATGACACGAACCACCACTCGTCTACTGGCCGGGCTGTCGTTGGTCGGACTCGCCGCAGCCGCCGGATGTAGCTCGGACGAACCGTCGCAGGCCACTGCGCCGGTGCCCACTGCCGTCGCCGCTCCCGATCCCCTGCTCGGCGTGCCCATCACCGACAGCGGCGTCCTGACTGCATCGATGCTGGGGCTGGGCGACTTGCCGGACGGCTTCTCCTCGATCCCGGATCCGGTCCGGGATCTGGGATTGGACCCAGCCCCGGACTACGACTCACCCGACAAGTCCAGCACCGACCCGGCTGCGTGCGCGGCCGTGCTCGCACCGGTCTCGGAGCAACGCGGCGGCGCGGCGTCGTCCGCGGTGGCTCGCTTCTCGGGGCCGAACTTCTCGTCGATCGACGAGGACGCGGCGAGCTACTCGGGGACCGGAACAGCAGAGGCGTTCGCATCGGTGCAGCAGGCGTGGACCGGGTGCGCCGAGTTCACCGGTACGGATGCGGACGGGGTGAGTGTCGAGTACGCGTTGGCTGGCCGCGAGCAGACGCAGATCGGCGATGCGTCCGCCTCGATTCGTCTGACCACCAGCAGCGAAGGATTCACGTTGATCTCCGACGTCGTGGTGGCCGTGGTCGACTCGACCGTCGTGCAGATCGTCGTCTCGGATCAGAGCGGACTCGAGCCCGCAACCGTCACGGCTGTGGCCGAGGCCGCCGCCGACCGTATCCGAACGGCCACGCCGAGCGCCTGAGTCGGAACGAACCGCAGAACGAGAACTGCCGGTGACATGACCCCGAGGGGAGATGTCACCGGCAGTTCAGGTGCGGTCAGAGACGATCGGCAGGACTCAGGGTGCGGGGCACGCCGGGCTGGTCAGCTGCGCGAGCGAAACGATGCCGCAGGCGTTCTCCTTCGAGAGCTTCCACACGCCGTCCTCGGGGACGAACTGGAACGTGCCGGGGTTGGCCTGCCCGTTGAGGGTGATGGTGATGCCTGCGTTGAGAACACCGGTACCGAGGTCGTCGATGCTGGTGATCTCGATCTGAGCGTTGTTGGCGACAGCAGCCGCAGCAACCTGGTTGATCAGATCGGGGTCCTCGGACGCGCCCTGGATCAGAGCCGCCTTCTCCTCGACCGGGACGTTGGGGTCGAGTCCGCGCATGAGCTGAGTGTTGAGCTCCTCGACCGTGGGTGCCGGCGGGTACGCGCCGCCCTCGGGAGCGGTGGAGGCCGAGGTGGTGACAGCCGTCGTCGTCGTCGCGGTCGGCTCCTCGCCGCCACCGGAGCTGCAGGCGGTCATGGTCAGTGCACCGGCGATGGCGATACCGGCAACCATTGCCCGTCGGGTGTTGCGAAGCTTCAAGTGCTTGTCCTTTTCACTCTGAGTCACGTCTCGATCGTTCTGTGACTCGTCGGTCGTTGCGGGTAGTGGTCGTCTCGGACCGGAGTCCACTATGTCAGCTCGGATCGGTCGAGACACAACCCGTAACCCCTACCTGTGAAACCTCACAGAGTTTCCTCAGCTCTGCCACAACTCACTTCAGGCTGTCGAGGACATCCGCGACGACCAGGTTCTCGTCCGATTCGGCGAACGTACGCGCGGTCCCGGGCCCAGTGGTGCGGGTCTCGAATCGCACGGTCACCACCGCATGCCCGGCACCTTGCACCCAGCCATGACCGAATTCGGGATGCCGAACGTCCATGCCGGGCTGCCACCGCGGGCCGTCCCGAACGACGACGTCCGCCCCGGCCTCCACCGGTGCGGCCGACTCCTCCGTCGCGTCTGATGCATCCACGACCGCTTCGTGTTCGAGTTCGGGGAACAGCGACCCCTGCCGAACCGCCGACAGCCCGGCCAGGCCGACCCCGACCAGTCGGATCGGTCCGACATCGACGGGATCGACCGCCAGTCGCTGTGCGGTCGCCACGATGGTCTGCTTGTCCACGGTCGCGTAGGGCAACGTCGCCGATCTGGTGATGATGCTCATGTCGGACTTGCGCAATTTGAGAACTACCGTCCTGGCACCCCGACCGTCCTTCAGCAGTCTGCGGTGCGTGGACTCGACGATGGCCTCGATGGCAGGCCGCAGCTGAGCGAGAGAGATGACATCCTGCGCGAACGTGGTCTCGGCGCTGACCTGTTTCGCCTCGGCGCGCTCGGCCACCACTCGATTGTCGATGCCGCGCGCCAGCTGATGCAGGCTCGGCCCCATCGTGGCTCCGAGAATCGACGCCACCTCGGACTCGGGGGTGGCCACGAACTTGCCGATCGTATCGATTCCCAAGCGCCGCAACCGTTCTCCGGCCACCGGGCCGATCCCCCACAGCTTCCGCACCGGCAAGGCAGCCATCAGCTCGGCCTGTACTCCTGGAGCAACGACGGTGATTCCGTCGGGCTTCGCCAGGCCCGACGCGATCTTCGCGATCTGCTTTCCCGATCCGGCGCCGATCGAGGCGACCAAACCGGTCTCGGCCAACACCAGGGCACGCAGATCCGCGCAGAACTGCTCGACCTCGCTCACCGTTGCGCCGGCCAGTTCGATCGGTTCACCGAACGCCTCGTCGATCGAGAGTTGTTCGAGGACGGGCATCCGCCCCCGCAGTGCCTCGAACCCCCGCCGACTCAACTCCGAGTACAGCGGGAACCGCGGCGGCAGGACCACAGCACTCGCACCGACCAGTCGACGTGCCTGATGCATCGGCATCGCCGATCGCGCTCCGAACGCGCGCGCCTGATAGCTGCAGCCCGCCACCACACCTCGCCCGCCTGCTCCGCCGACGAGAACCGGCCGGCCCCGGAGCGTGGGCCGAGTCAACTGCTCGGCGGAGGCGAAGAACGCATCCATGTCCAGGTGCAGCACCCATCGGCGACTCCGCAGGGTGTCGTCGGCGATGTTCGGCACGGTCAGCGAGGATCGACGGTGAAGCCGAGCGCCTGAGCAGCGCGTTCGGGTGTCGGATCCGACCACAGCTCACCGTAGTTCTCGGTCGTGGTCAACGATCGGGTGTCCGCGGTGTCGATGTACAGCGATCCGCCGAGGTGGTCGGTCTCGTGAGCCACGATTCGGGCCGGCCAGCCGCGAACCACCTCGTCGATCTCGTGACCGAATTCGTCGGTGCACTCGAGCCGTACCTCGGCTGCTCGGGTCACGACGGCTTGGTAACCGGGAACGCTGAGGCACCCCTCGTAAAAACCTGCTGTCCTCGACCCCACCGGGGCGTACCGGGGATTGACCAGTACTCGGAACGGCAGCGGGGTGCGTTCTCGTGCACGAGCGACAGCCGGGTCGACGTCGAACAGATCCTCGATCACCGCAATCTGCAGCGGGATGCCGATCTGCGGCGCAGCGAGCCCGACGCCCGGTGCGGCGTACATCGTCGCCCGCATCACCTCGATCAACTCCGCGAACGTGACGGCGTCGAGTTGCCCGTCGTACGCCGTTGCCCGCGATCGTAGAACCGGGTTGCCGGCGGAGACGATCGGCACAACGCCGCCGCGAGCTCCGGCGAGGAGCTCGCGGACGGCACCGTCCACCGCTTCCTCGCTCACATGCCCTTCACTCACGACGACTTCGTGACCGCTGCGCGAACTCCTTCACCGAGATCGCTGCCGTCGTCTCCGACGCGTCCGTCGACGAGGGAGAGTGCGAGCACCTCGCGCGCGATCAGATCCCGGTGAGTGTCCAGCCACGCCTGTCGGTGCTCGGGCACCTCGATGACGATGTCGATGCGGTCCGAGACGTCGAGTCCGTGATTACGACGCGCGTCCTGCAGTTCGCGGATGCGATCCTTGGCCCAGCCCTCCGCCTCGAGCTCCTCGGTCACGGCGGAATCGAGCACCACCAGGCCGGCGTTACCGGGCAGAGGCGCCGTCGACTCCGGCTCGGCAGCAACGAGTTTGCGGGTGTACTCCTCGGGCAGCAGCGCTGTTCCCGCTGCGCTCACGACACCGTCGGCATCCTCTTCCCAATCGCCTGCCTTGACGGCCTTGATCACCTTCTGGACGTCCTTGCCGATACGCGGGCCCGCAGCACGCGCGTTGACGACGAGCTCGAACTTTCCGTGTACGGCAACGTCGTCGGTGAGGTCGACCTTCTTGACGTTGACCTCGTCGGCGATGATGTCGACGAACGGACGCAGGCGCTCCGCATCGGCGGCGGCAACCGTCACCTCGGGCAGCGGCAACCGCACTCGCAGGTTCTGCGCCTTACGCAGACCCAGCACGGTGGAGCACACGGTACGAACCTCGTCCATGCTCTCGACGAGTTCCGGATCCGACGGCAGTTCTTCGGCCTCGGGCCAATCCGTCAGGTGCACCGAGCGGCCACCGGTCAAGCCGCGCCACACCACTTCGCTGATCAGCGGCAACAGTGGAGCGGCGATGCGCGTGAGCACCTCGAGCACGGTGTGCAGGGTGTCGATCGCGTCGGCGTCCTCGCTCCAGAACCGCGAACGAGACCGTCGCACATACCAATTGGTCAATGCATCGCAGAACGTGCGCAGCTCGTCGCAGGCACCGGCGATGTCGTTGCCCTCGAGCGCATCGGTGATCGCGTCGCGGGTGGCCGACAGCTTGGCGAGAACGTAGCGATCGAGCACGTGCGGCGAGTCGGTACGCCACTGGCCGGGCGTCGAGGCGTAGAGCTGAAGGAAGCTCCATGCATTCCAGATCGGCAGCAGTGCCTGCCGCACTCCCTCGCGGATGCCCTGCTCGGTGACGATCAGGTTGCCGCCGCGCAGGATGGGTGACGACATCAGGAACCACCGCATGGCGTCGGAGCCGTCGCGGTCGAAGACCTCCTTGACGTCCGGGTAGTTACCCTTGGACTTGCTCATCTTCAGACCGTCGTCGCCGAGCACGATGCCATGTGCGGCAACAGTTTTGAATGCAGGCCGATCGAAGAGCGCGGTCGCCAGCACGTGCAGCGTGTAGAACCAGCCACGGGTCTGCCCGTTGTACTCGACGATGAAATCGCCCGGGTTGTGCGTGGAGAACCATTCCTCGTTCTCGAACGGGAAATGCACCTGCGCATAGGGCATCGAGCCCGACTCGAACCAGCAGTCCAGCACCTCGGGAACGCGACGCATCGTGGACTTACCGGTCGGGTCGTCCGGGTTGGGTCGCGTCAGGTCGTCGATGTACGGACGATGCAGATCCGTCGGACGCACACCGAAGTCACGCTCGAGCTCGTCCAGGCTGCCGTACACGTCGAGACGAGGGTAGGCGGGGTCGTCGGACGTCCAGGCCGGAATGGGGCTGCCCCAGTATCGGTTTCGGCTGATGTTCCAGTCTCGTGCACCTTCGAGCCACTTGCCGAACTGGCCGTCCTTGATGTGCTCGGGCACCCAGGTGATCTCCTGGTTGAGCTCGACCATCCGATCACGGAACTTGGTGACCGCGACGAACCACGACGGAACCGCCATGTAGATCAGCGGCTGACCGCTGCGCCAGCTGTGCGGGTACGAGTGCTCGATGGTCTCGTGCCGCAGCAGGCGGCTCGAGGCCTTGAGGTCCTTGATGATCACCGGGTTGGCATCGAACACCATCAGACCCTCGTACGGCGGCACCAGCGAGGTGAACTTTCCGCCCGCGTCGAGCGGTTGCACCACCTCGATACCGTTCGCGGTGGCGACGTCCATGTCCTCTTCACCGAAAGCTGGTGCGAGGTGCACGATTCCGGTGCCCGAATCGGTGGTGACGTAGTCGGCCTGCAGCACGCGGTGTGCGTTCTCGTGGCCGAGGAAGAAGTCGTACGGCGGTGCGTAGGTGAGTCCGACCAACTCGGTGCCGGTGTGCTCCGAGAGCACCTCCGGCTCCTCCCCCAGTTCCTTCGCGTAGTGCGGAAGACGCGCAGCGGCAAGCACGTAACGCTCGCCGTCCGTGCCTCGCACCTGCACGTAGTGCACATCGGGGTGCACCGCGATCGCCAAGTTGGACGGAAGGGTCCACGGAGTGGTGGTCCAGATCAGTGCGTTCGCGCCGTCCAGCGGTGAGCCGGGAGCCGTCAACGGCATCGTGACGGTGACCGCGGGATCCTGACGCATCTTGTATGCGTCGTCCAGGCGGGTCTCCTGATTGGACAAGGGCGTCTGCTCGTACCAGCTGTACGGCAGAACTCGGTAGCCCTGGTAGATCAAGCCTTTGTCGTGCAGCGTCTTGAACGCCCACATGACCGACTCCATGAAGTCGACGTCGAGGGTCTTGTAGTCGTTGTCGAAATCGACCCACCGCGCCTGCCGGGTGACGTAGTCCCGCCACTCGTCGGTGTACTGCAGTACCGACTGCTTGCAGTAGGCGTTGAACTTCGCCAGGCCCATCTCGTCGATCTCGGACTTGTCCTTGATGCCGAGCTGCTTCTCCGCTTCCAGCTCTGCGGGCAGACCGTGGCAGTCCCAACCGAACCGACGCTCGACCTTCTTGCCGCGCATGGTCTGGAAGCGCGGGACGAGATCCTTGACGTAGCCGGTGAGCAGATGTCCGTAGTGGGGCAGGCCGTTTGCGAACGGAGGACCGTCGTAGAAGACGAATTCCTCGGCATCTGCGCGGTTGTCGATGCTGGCCCGGAACGTACCGTCCTCGGCCCACTCGTGCAGCACGATGCGCTCGAGATCGGGGAACGGAACACTTCCCGATCGACCTTCGGCCAGATCCACCAGCGGGTACGACGCGCTCGTGGGACGTGAGCTCGAATCAGTCATATCTGTCTCCTCCGTGCCGGACGCGTACGAGACGCGACATCCGTTGGCACGGGGACGACATTCGACGATCTGGACGCCGATACCGCGGTACCACCCCGCTTGCTCGCACTCGACGTTCCTGCCGTCGGAGCGAGCCACTCCACGTGAGCTGTGACGGGCTCACCCGTTCGGTTCTACTGAACGTCAATCCGAAACACCTCGGCGCTTCGCATCGACGTCGTTCTTCCGAAGGCTCCCCGGTGATGGCCGGATCGACGCCTGAATCTACCTGTCCTGAAGGTGATGCTACCTGTCGAGTTCTGGCGGTGGTCGACGGCCGGTGAGCGCGCCGACCAGGAGCAGAATCGCTCCGAGGATGCACACCACTATGCACGCCCAGGCCCACACGACGGACCCCGTCATCAGGGCGAGAACCAAGAATCCGAAACCGATCGCCGCTGCGCCGAGAGTCAGGACCAACACGGGATTCCTCGCTCACCATTCGCCATGACAACCGGGTCCGACGCTGCCGTCATCGGCAGCGTCGGCGGACGCAGTCGAGCGTCAGTTGCCCTTGGCGTACGACTGGCTGTACCCGGACGACTGGTTGTCCTGATTGAAGTTGTCCTGGCCGTTGTCGACGGGCAGAGCCGACGAACGATTCTCGAGCTCTTCGAGCTGAGATTCGAGGTACGACTTGAGGCGCACCCGGTATTCGCGCTCGAACGTCTTGAGCTGCTCGATGCGGCCTTCGAGAACGGAGCGCTGCTGGTTGATCGTCGCCATGATCTCGGTGTGCTTGCGCTCGGCGTCGGCCTGCAGTGCGTCGGCCTTCTCCTTGGCCTGACGAAGCTGGGTCTCGGAGCGAGTCTGTGCGTCGGAGAGCAGCGACTCGGACTTCTGCCGAGCCTCGGACATCATCGACTCGGAGCGCGTGCGGGCATCGGACACCAGACGCTCGGCGTTGGTGCGAGCATTGCCGAGCAGCTGCTCGGACTCCGACTTGGCATCACCGGTGAGACGATCGGCCATCTCCTGAGCGAGGCCGAGGATCTTGGCGGCCTGCATGTTGGAGTCGCCGCTCTGCTGCGGGGCTGCGGCAACGGGTGCGACCGGTGCAGGCTGCTGGACCACAGGCGCGGGCTTGGGGGGATCCACCGGGCGCGGCGGCTCGACCTTCGGTGCCGCGACCTGAGCGGGCTGCGGGTTCTGCCGAACCGAGCTCTTGGCATCCGCGAGCTCCTGATCGAGCTCACCGACTCGCTGGCGGAGGTCGGCGTTCTCTTCGATCAGTCGCGACAGCTCTTGCTCGACGAGGTCGAGGAAAGCGTCGACCTCGTCTTCGTTGTAACCACGCTTACCGATAGGCGGCTTGCTGAACGCTACGTTGTGCACATCAGCTGGAGTCAGCGGCATGGAAGGATCCCTTCACGCGTCTTGGGGCGGTAGAGCAAGCATTCAGTTATATGCCATTCCGCGCGAGTGCAGAACAATCAAACTGTAACTGGCGTCCATTCTGTCACACAGGACACGCAGCTTGCGCGCGTCCTACGTTCTAACATTCCATCTTCGGCCTCAGGCCGCGAGACCGCTGGTCACATTCCACGCGATGAAGACGACGAACAGCAGGACCATGATGGACAGATCCAGCCGAACTCCACCGAGGTTGAGCGGCGGAATGATCCTGCGGAGAAACTTCACCGGCGGGTCGGTAACCGTGAAGATCGCCTCGAGCAAGATGACGACCACTCCCGTCGGTTGCCAATCTCTCGCAAAAGTCCTGATGAACTCGACGATGATTCGACCGATGAGAAGGAGCCAGAAAAGAAACAATACGATGTTGATCACCGTGAACACGATCACGGCTATACTCTGCCTGACTTCGCCAGGCTGAGCAAAGTGCGCTGGTCACAGCCTCGAACTACCGCTCCGAACAGAGAAACTCTCACTGCTGGCTGTAGAAACCGGTCTCAGCAATACGCCTGCGCTCCTGCGGCGATACATCGACATCGGCGGGCGAGAGCAGAAAGACCTTCGTCGCTACCTTGTCGAAGGAACCACGGAGCGCAAAGGCCAGACCGGCAGCAAAATCGACCAGTCGCTTGGCGTCCGCGTTGCTCATCTCCACCAGGTCCATGATCACCGGAGTGCCGTCGCGGAAGCGCTCGCCGATGGTGCGGGCCTCGCTGTAGTCGCGCGGACGCAGCGTGGTGATCTTCGACAGCGGACCTCCGTCGTCGACGATCGGGCTGCGTCGAGTTTCCGCCCGCGCATCCATACGGGTGTCCATGGCCAGGGCTCCGCGAGTGGCCGTACCTCGGGTCGACGGCGCCGATGTACGTCCTCGGCCGCCGATCGGGGCCAGGGTGGCGGCCGGCCGGGGAGCCTCGTAGTCGTCGTAGTCGTCGTCGAGTTGAGCGTGCCGAGATCCACCGAACGACGGCTTCACGAACTCACGCTCGTCGATGTCGTCGTAGCTGTCACGCCCACCACGGGAGCTGCGTCGCGCGTCCGGATCGTCGAGGTAGTCGTCCTCGTAGTCGGCGAGCGGAACCATGCCGAAGTACGCCTTGAACTTGTGCAGGGTGCTCATCGTTCTGCCTTCCGTGGAGTGTGTCTACCGTCGATCCCCAGGTTCGCAAGTGTCTGTTGTGACTGATGTGATCCGTGGACTGTTATTGCGAGGTTATCGGCCGGGCCCCGAGTATTGCGGTACCGACACGCACGCACGTCGATCCGTGGCGCACAGCAGCTTCCAGGTCTCCGGTCATACCGGCAGACAGCTCGAGTGCCTCGGGATGATCGAGCAACAGACGATGGTGGAGATTCTCGAGGTCGGCGAACGCGGCCTCCGGTTCGGCGTCGAGAGGCGGCACCGCCATCAACCCCGCCAGACGCAACCCTGCTGCGTTCGACACAGCCTCGGCAAGCTCGTGGAGTTCGTCACGTTCGACGCCTCCGCGGTGCACATCGCCGTCGAGACTGACCTGAAGAAGCACGTCGAGTTCCGACCGACGCACGCCCTCGTCCAGAGCGGATGTGGTCGCTTTCGACAATGCCGCCACGAGCCTCGCACTGTCCACCGAATGGATGGAATGGGCCCAGGCCGCGACGGACTTCGCCTTGTTTCGCTGCAGATGCCCGATCATGTGCCACCGCGGCGGATCGGGGAGAAAATCCTCGGCCGTCTCGGCAACCTTCGGCGATGCGTCCTGCTCTCGGGATTCGCCGAAGTCGCGGCAACCGAGCCGGTACAGGGTGCGCACGTCCGACGCCGGAAAGAACTTGGTCACCGGCAGCAGAGCCACGTCAGCGGGCGTCCGGCCTGCATCGACACAGGCGCGGCGCAACCGCTCCCGCACCGACGTCAACGCCGTCTCGATCTCGACCGCACGGTCCGCGACCGGCCCGCCATCATCGATGGGTTCGCTCATGACATCCCCTTCTGCCGACTCAGCGATCGACCGCTGCGGCCCGATCGTCCGTCGATGCACTGTCCATCCACACCACGCTGGCGATCCGGCCGGTCAACCCTTCCCGGCGGTGGCTGAACAGAGTTCTGTCCTCGATGGTGCAGCGCGGATCCTGCGCCACTGCGGACACTCCCGCCGCGAGCAGTTGGGCCCGGACACCGGCGGGGATGTCGAGTCCCGGCGTGTTGCGAACCGTCGTCGTCGCACTGCCGGGGAGATGCTTGTCGACGTCCGCGCGCATCGCTGCGGGCACCTCGTACTGGCGTCCACTCGCGGCCGGGCCGAGAAATGCACCGATCCTCGCGGGCACCGCACCGAGCTCGACCATGGCCGCCACGACCCGAGGCACGATGCCGATACGGGCACCGACCCGACCTGCGTGCACAGCGGCGATCACTCCGGCTTCCTCGTCGGAGAGCAGGATCGGTACACAATCGGCGGTCAACACCACCAGCCCGAGGTCACGCTGCGTCGTCACCACTGCATCGGTCATCGGCACCGGCTCGGCCACGGGACCGTCGACCACCGTGACGGTGCGTCCGTGGACCTGTTCCATGAAGACGAGCCGCTCGACGCCCATTCCCAATCTCTCGCCGAGACGACGGCGGTTGGCCTCGACGGCCGACGGGTCGTCGCCGACGTGATCACCGAGATTGAAGGTGTCGAACGGGGGTGCCGAGACACCGCCCGCTCTCGTTGTCGAGACGCGTCGAACGCGGAACGGACCAGCGGATGCGGTACCGCTCACCGCCGCATGAAGGACGGTACGTCGACTTCGTCTTCGCCCTCGTCCTCGGCGATCGGCACTCGACGGCCGGAGCCGACACCCTCGCGGCCCTGCCCGCCGCCGGATTCCCGGCTGGACGACTCACGGTTGGACGAGCTCGACGAGTTGAGCGGCGGCAGGCTGCTGCCACTCGGTGCACCGACCGGGTCACGGAACACAGCACCTTCGGAGCTCTCGTTCGTGCGCGAGGACACCTCACCGGAGCGGGCCGATCCGATCGGACCGCGCGTGGACGTGGCCGCTTCGACCGGGCGGCGCGTCGGGGTGCCACCGTCGAAGCCGGCGGCGATGACGGTCACCCGAACCTCGTCGCCGAGCGAATCGTCGATGACCGTTCCGAAGATGATGTTGGCGTCGATGTGGGCTGCTTCCTGCACCAGCGACGCAGCCTCGTTGATCTCGAACAGACCGAGGTCCGAGCCGCCGGCGATGGACAGGAGCACTCCGCGTGCGCCTTCCATCGACGCCTCGAGCAGCGGCGAGTTGATCGCCGATTCGGCGGCCTTGATCGCGCGACCTTCGCCGCGCGAGGAGCCGATGCCCATCAGCGCACTGCCTGCGCCGGACATGACGCCCTTGACGTCGGCGAAGTCGACGTTGATCAGGCCCGGGGTGGTGATGAGGTCGGTGATGCCCTGGACACCGTTGAGCAGAACCTCGTCGGCGCTGCGGAATGCATCCATGAGGCTCACCGCTGCATCGCCGAGCTGGAGCAAGCGGTCGTTGGGGATAACGATGAGCGTGTCGCAGGACTCGCGAAGCTGCTGGATGCCGGTATCGGCCTGTCCGCCACGACGCTTGCCCTCGAAGGAGAACGGCCGAGTGACGACGCCGACGGTCAGTGCGCCGAGCTTGCGAGCGATGTTGGCGACGACGGGAGCGCCGCCGGTACCGGTGCCGCCGCCCTCTCCTGCGGTGACGAAGACCATGTCGGCACCCTTGAGCACCTCTTCGATCTCGTCCTTGTGATCGTCTGCTGCGCGGCGACCCACCTCGGGATCGGCACCTGCGCCGAGTCCGCGGGTCAGTTCGCGGCCCACGTCGAGCTTGACGTCTGCGTCACTCATCAGCAAGGCCTGAGCGTCGGTGTTGACCGCGATGAACTCGACTCCCTTGAGTCCCTGTTCGATCATGCGGTTGACCGCGTTCACGCCGCCGCCGCCGATGCCGACGACCTTGATTACGGCGAGGTAGTTGTGCGGGGGCGTCATGGGCTCTCGCCTTCCGTGGGTTGTTGCGTGAAATGTGGAAAACCCTCAACCTAAACCACAGGCTTAGAGTTATGTCAAGTACTGAACTGCTCGGAACGCTATTCATCCCCGACGGCTATCGCCATTAGGCGCGCCGACGCCGCGCCGGAAATATGCGTCACTAGCGCCGAAACTACTTCGTGGTGGGTAGATCCGGACTCGACACATCGAAAATCTGACCGGGCTGCGACAGCAACGCGATCGCCACCGCGGCCTTGCGTTCGGAGTTGTCCTTGCTACCCCACACCACGGTTCGTCCGTCGAGCAACAGAACCGAGATGTCGGACAAGGTGCTCGCGCGCAGCTCTCCCACTTGATCTCGCAACAGCGGCGGCAGCGTATCGAGCACCGCCAGAGCATCTTTCGTCACCGCATCACCGAACACCGGATTCTCGGTCACCAGCCGCACAACCCCGGGCGGCGGAGGTGCGATCGCAAAATCCACGCCGGTGGAATCGAGCAGATGGGTGCCGTCCGGAGAATCGAAGAACGCCACCGGCGTTCGCTCCTCGACAGTCACCTGCACGGTCGACGGGTACTTACGCTGCACGCGCACCGTCGCCAACGCCGGAATCGTCGCCACCCGCTGCGCCGCCGCAGCCGTGTCCACCCGAACCAGCGGAAGACCGGCGGGAACGTCGAGCAGATCGAGGATCTCCTGCTCGGACACCGAGGACTCCCCCGCGACCGTGACGCTCCGAACCGAGAGCAGCGGCGTGAAGTACACCAGCGCAGCAGATCCCACCACCACGACGACGACGGCAAGCGCAATCAGGACGGCCTTGCGACGCGACCGCTTCACCCGAGCGCGCTCGTGTTCCCTGGCCAGGGCGCGCGCTTGCTTGTCGCTCATGGGCGATGGCGAATCATCCTCTGCTGCAGCTGTTCCCGACCTCGAAGAACGAACTCGATCGGAGCGGCGGTTCACTGCGCCGGCCGATCCTTCGGTACGCCACGGCCGGTCGCAGCACCGAAATCGGTTTTCGAGCGAAGTGCGTCCAGAATCGGACCACCGAGCATCGTCACGTCACCGGCACCCATGGTGATGACCACGTCGCCCGGCCTGCTCAGATGAGCGACCTGCTTGGCCACCAACGACAGATCCGGTTGATAGTTCACCGGTTTGGTCACCGAGGCGGCAACCAGTGCTCCCGTCACACCGGGCAACGGCTCCTCGCGCGCACCGTAGACATCGAGCACCACGATCTCGTCCGCCAACGACAACGCAGCACCGAACTCCTCGGCGAACGTCGCGGTCCGTGAATACAGGTGCGGTTGGAACACCACCACGACCCGCCCCCGCTCGAGACCTGCGCGGTCCTGGCCGGCGACGAGAGCCTGCGCTGCCGTCAACACCGCACGCACCTCGGTGGGATGGTGTGCGTAATCGTCGAACACTCGGACGCCGTGCTCTCGACCGGTGAACTGGAAACGTCGGTGAACCCCGCCGAAGCCGGTGAGCCCGGCCAACAGTTCCTCGGTACCGGCACCCACTTGACGCGCCGCGACGAACGCCGCAAGCGCATTGAGCGCGGTGTGCCGTCCAGGAACACCGAGCCGAACCGTACGCGCCGCATCCTCACCGGCGATCTGCAGCTGCGCGACGCCGCCGATGTCCTCGGGCTCCCACGCCAACAGACGAACGGCCATCTCGACCGGTCCGGCGTCGACGTCGGACGAACCGTAGCCGAGCACGGTCACGCCGGGCAGGTTCTTCTCGACCACCCGGCGAGCGAGCGCTGCCGAACCCGGATCGTCCATGCATGCCACGAGCACGCCGCCGGGGCGCAGCACAGCGGCGAAGTCGTCGAACACCTGCACGTAGGCCTCGGTGGTGCCGAAGTGGTCCAGGTGATCGGCCTCGATGTTGGTCACGATGATCACGTCGGCCGTGTACTGCAGCAGCGAACCGTCGCTCTCGTCCGCCTCGGCCACAAAAACGTCGCCGCTTCCGTGGTGCGCGTTGGTCCCCGCCTCGTTGAGCTCTCCCCCGACGGCGAACGACGGGTCGAACCCGCAATGCTGGAGCGCAACCACCAGCATCGAGGTGGTCGACGTCTTCCCGTGGGTGCCCGAGACCAACAATGTGCGGTAGCCCTGCATGAGAGAGGACAGCACGGCCGGCCGCAGAACCACTGGAATTCCACGTTCGCGGGCCTCGACCAGCTCCGGATTGGTCTTGGGAATAGCGGCATGGGTGGTCACCACGACGGTGGGGCCGCCGTCGATCATGTCGAGCGCACTGGCGTCGTGACCGATGCGAACCTGCGCACCACGTGCACGGAGCGCGAGCACACCACGTGATTCCTTGGCGTCCGATCCCGATACCTGCCCGCCGCGAGCCAGCAGGATGCGCGCAATACCGGACATTCCGGCACCACCGATACCCACCATGTGCACTCGCTCGAGCTCTGCCGGCAATTCCGACATCGCCGCACCGTCAATTGTCACGCGGACGTCTCCCTCGTTCTCTTCGCATGCGCGACACCGCCCGGATCAGCGTCTCGCCGCGTACGCAGTATCGAGCACGATCTGCGCTACGGCCGTTGCTGCTCCTTTGTGCCCGGCACCGGCCGCGGCCCGAGACATAGCAGCAATCTTTTCCGGGTCGTTCAGCAGCGCGACCACCGTGTCGGTCACGTACTGCTCGGTCAGTGTCGCATCGGACACCAGGATGCCACCTCCGGCGTCGACGACCGGACGGGCGTTGAGCTCCTGCTCGCCGTTTCCGTGTGGCAGGGGTACGTACACCGCGGGCAGACCGGTCGCGGACACCTCGGCGACCGTCATGGCACCGGAACGACAGATGGCCAGGTCCGCGGCCGCGTACGCCAGATCCATCCGGTCGATGTATGGCAACGCGACGTACGGAGCGTTCGGGTTGCGCTGCTCGACGTCCAGCGAGTTCTTCGGTCCGTGCGCGTGCAGAACCGAAATGCCCGCCTCGGCGAGCGCAGTCGAGGCACCGGAGACTGCGTCGTTGAGTGATCGGGCTCCCTGCGAACCACCGAACACCAGCAGCACCGGGCCGTGCTCGGGCAGACCGAAGTGTTCCCGGGCCTGTGCGCGCACCGCCACGCGGTCGAGTTCGGTGATGGTGGGGCGCACGGGAATTCCGATCACTTCCGCGTCGGCTGCGCCGCGCGCCGCGATACCCGATCCTGCAACGGCCGCGAGCACCCGTCGAGCGGACCGAGCCCCGACCTTGTTGGCGATGCCTGCCCTGGCATTGGCTTCGTGAATGACGACGGGAAGTCGGCCACCGCGACCGAGCAGCCGTCCACGCGCGGCGAGATAGGCGGGCAACGCGACGTAACCACCGAATCCGACGAGCACGTCGGCCTCGACGGCCGCGAATATCTCCCTGGTTCGACGTACCGACCGCACGACGCGGACCGGCAGCTTCAACAGGTCGACGGTGGGCTTACGCGGCAGGGGCACCGGCGGGATCAGTTCGAGGGCGTACCCACGGGCCGGAACGAGCGTCGTCTCCAGGCCGCGGCTGCTGCCGAGAGCGGTGACGGTGACGGTGGGGTCGAGGACGCGGAGGGCGTCGGCCACGGCGAGCGCCGGCTCGATGTGCCCGGCGGTTCCGCCTCCGGCGACCACGACTGAGATCGGTCGAGAGGTCTGCTTCACCGTCGATATCCTCGCTCACCCGAACGAACGGGTGGGCGACCGGGTTGTGGTTCCGGACGCGGACGGTACGAAGTCTGAGGTTCGGGACGGGGCCGGGGGGACGTCCGGGATCCTGCGGGGTACCCGGCCGACGGCTCACGACGCTGCGGTTCGGTGCGGCGAGCCCGGCCACGGAGCGAATCGCCGCGTCGGTCGGTCGCTGCGTGCGACATCGTGTCGGCCCGAGAACTCGATACCCGGGTACGACCTGGCTCGGGTGCCCGCGCTCCTCGTCCGTCTTTGCCCCTGCGGGCCTCGAGACGCTTGCGGTCCTGAGCGGCCAGGGTGGGGCGAGTGGACTTCGAGCGAGCCATCGCGGCCCGTTGGGGCGAGAACACCGCGGGCAACGGAAGCTTGAGGGCACGAGCGATCCGGCCCTCCTGCCCGGCGTGCAAGGCCGCGATCGCTTCCGGCTCGTGGCGGGCAGCGCTGGCGATGATGCCGAACATCAACAGGGTGATCGCCGTCGACGTACCGCCGTACGACACGAGTGGCAGCTGCAGACCGGTCACCGGTAGCAGACCAACGACATAGCTGATGTTGATC
The DNA here is from genome assembly GCF_002258735.1 of Rhodococcus sp. WWJCD1. Classification (NCBI taxonomy): domain Bacteria; kingdom Bacillati; phylum Actinomycetota; class Actinomycetes; order Mycobacteriales; family Nocardiaceae; genus Rhodococcus; species Rhodococcus sp. WWJCD1. Next base: position 129,003 of record NZ_NOXY01000027.1, on the reverse strand, counting down.
ATGGCCTGACCGAACACCCAGCAGGTGGCACCGGCCGTCAACAGGCGCAGGAAGGGATCGACCGAACGCATGGCGATGCGCAGGCCCGTGTAGACGAACAGGCCGAACAGGCCGATGACCGCAAGGCAGCCGATCGTGCCGAGTTCTTCACCGATGATGGCGAAGATGAAGTCGTTGTGCGCGTTGGGAAGATAGCTCCACTTCGCACGACTCTGCCCCAACCCGCGGCCGAACAAACCGCCGTCGGCCAGCGAGTATTTCGCCTGGGTCGACTGATAGGACAATCCCGAGGTGTCTTCTCCCGGGTTGAGCCAGGCCTTCACGCGGTTGGAGCGGTAGCCGGCGGTGAACGCGAGCACAGTCGCCAGCGCCAGACCCGTCATCAGCACCGCACCGAACAAACGGGCGTTGAGGCCGGCGAACCACAGCAGCGCCACCAGGATGATGCCGAGGGCGATGGCCGTACTCAGGTTCGGCTGCAACACCACCAGCAGACACATCAGCAGACCAGCAGGCAGCAGCGGCACCAGCAACGACTTGATGTTGCCGTGTTCGCTGCGACGCGAAGCCAACAGGTGCGCACCCCACAGCACCAGCGCCACCTTGGCCAGCTCGGACGGCTGGAACGAGACGACGCCGAAGTCGAACCATCGCCGCGCACCCTGACGCTCGGCACCGATTCCCGGAATCAGCACGAGCATCAACATCGTGATCGAGACCAGGAACAGCGGAAAAGACAGCTTCCTGAGGTACCGAACCGGGAGTCGGAGAGCGACGTAGAACGCGACGACTCCCAGTGCCACGCCGATCAACTGCTGAGTGAACAGCGCGTATCCGGACTCGTCGGCCGCGAAGGACTCGGCGGACGACGCCGACAGAACCATCACCAGGCCCAGCACCGTCAGCAGTACGGCGATCGTGACGATGAGGTGGAACGACGCCAACGGACGGCCGAACCACAGGCCGATTCGAGTGCGGGGCGGCGAGGTGCGGCGAGGAGAGCGCGGCGGCCGAGCAGCGGTGGTCACGAGCGCAGCGATCCGATATCGGTGGCATCGAGGCGCTGGACCGACTCGGCGAAGCTGCGGCCGCGGTGGCCGTAGTCGACGAACATGTCCAGTGATGCAGCCGCGGGAGCCAGCAGGACGGTGTCCCCCGGCGCAGCGCGTCCGGCCGCATGGGCGACAACCGCCCGCATCACCGCATCAGCATCTTCAGCACCATGAGTCACACCAGCATCGTCTCCCGAAGGGAGCCTGACGACCGGAACATCGGGCGCGTGTCGCGCCAAAGCCTGTGCGATCTGCATCCCATCGCGGCCGAGCACCACCGCAGCAACGAGTCGATCGGCGATCTCCACGACCAGATCGTCGATCACGGCACCCTTGAGCAACCCGCCCGCGATCCACACGACGCGCTCGTGCGCCAGGATCGACGAACGCGCGGCATGAGGATTCGTCGCCTTCGAATCGTCGATGAACGTCACTCCGCCGAGCTCGCGCACCACCGCCGCGCGATGCGGTCCCACCCGATAGCTCTGCAGACCGGTACGAACCGCGTCTGCCTGCACCCCTATCGAGCGAGCCAGCGCGGCGGCCGCCAGCGCGTCGAGAATGCCGGAGGGTCCACTCGGCTCGACGTCCTCGGCTGCGAGGAGTTCGACGTTCTCACCGAAGGCGTTGTCCACGAGTACGCCGGACCGCACTCCCAGCTCGCCCGAGGCGGGTTCGCCCAACCGGAAACCGACGACGTCGACCGCAGGCGAGCCCGCGGCCAGACTCGCCGCTCGCGCATCGTCGAGCCCGACGACAGCGACATCACCGGACAGCGCTCGAGCCTTGGCGTGGACATATCCGTCCATGCCGCCGTGCCAATCGAGGTGATCCTCGGCGATGTTGAGCACCACCCCGGCCGCCGGATGCACCGACGGAGCCCAGAACAACTGGAACGACGACAGTTCGACGGCGAGAACACTCGGATGTGGGGTGCGACGCAACGCGTCGGCGATGGGGAGTCCGATGTTTCCGCAGGCCACCGACTCGATGGCGGCCGCCTCCAGAATCGACGCCAGCATCGAGGTGGTGGTCGTCTTCCCGTTGGTTCCGGTGACCACCAGCCAGCGAGTTCTGGGGCCGTACAGCTCGGCGCGGTCCACGTGCCAGGACAACTCGACATCGCCCCACACCGGAATGCCCAGTTCTGCGGCAGCGGCCAACACCGGAGAATCGGGACGGAAGCCGGGACTGGTGACGACGAGCGAAAACGCTGCCAGCGCTGCAGGATTGCCGAGCAGGTCGTCCTGCAGCACCACCGCGGCACCGATGCTCGACGCCCCGTCGAGCGCACCGCGATCGGAGTCGGTGACGGTGACGACGGCCCCGAGATCAACCAATGGGCGCACCACGGCGAGGCCTGACACGCGGGCACCGGTCACCAGCACCGACTTACCGCGCAACCACGTCAGGTCGGTCGAAGATTCGTTCATGCCCTATCCGCCGACGGCAGCGAGGTACTCGCTGTAAAACAGGGCGAGTCCGACGGCCGACGCGATGGCGGCCAGCAACCAGAACCGGATGATCACCGTCGTCTCGGCCCATCCCGCCAACTCGAAGTGATGATGGAACGGGGCCATGCGGAACACGCGTCGGCGACTGGAGCGGAACACCGCGACCTGAATGACGACCGATGCAGCCTCGGCGACGAACAGCGCACCGATGACGACCATGATCAGTTCGGTCTTGGTGACCACCGACAGACCTGCGATCAGGCCGCCGAGGGCGAGAGATCCGGTGTCACCCATGAAGATCTTGGCCGGGGCCGCGTTCCACCACAGGAAACCGATGCATGCGCCCGCTGCGGAGGCGCAGACCAGAGCCAGGTCGAGTGGGTCTCGAACGTCGTAGCATCCGGGGGCAGGCCCGGCGGGGCCTGCGCAGGCTTGCCGATACTGCCAGAACGTGATGACGGTGTAGGCACCGAGCACCAGCGTCATCGACCCGGCGGCAAGGCCGTCGAGGCCGTCGGTGAGGTTGACCGAATTGGACCACGCGATCACCAGTAGGCAGACGAAGAACACGAACACGACAGCCGACATCGACCAGGTGGCGATGTCTCGGACGTAGGAAAGTTGAGTACTGCCGGGAGTGAGACCACTGTCGCTGCGGAACTGCAGTACCAGAATCGCGAACAGCACGGCCGCCGTTATCTGACCGACGTACTTCCCGGTGGCGTTCAGGCCCAGGTTGCGTTGCTTGCGGATCTTGATGAAGTCGTCGAGGAAACCGACGAGCCCGAGCACCGTCGTCAGTCCGAGGACCAGCAGAGCAGAGGCCGACGGACCGTCGGCGTCGTACCCGATCCCGATCAGGTGGGACCCCCAGTAACCGGCCCAGATTCCGACCAGAATCGCCACGCCGCCCATCGTGGGCGTACCACGCTTGGACTGGTGACTCGCCGGACCTTCCACTCGAATCTCTTGACCGAAGCCCTGTTTCGAGAAGGTCTTGATCAGTATCGGGGTCAGCAGAATTGCGACGGCGAGCGCGATACCACCGGCGAACAGGATCTGCCTCACTGCTCGCCCTCCGTGACGGCGTTCGACTCGGCCAGGACGGCGTCGGCAACTGTCCACATGGCCCCGGACTGTGACGCCTTCACCAGAACGATGTCGCCGGGACGCACCTCGTCGAGGAGCACCGCGATCGCCGACTCGCGGTCGGGTACGAGCATCGACTCCTCGCCCCACGAACCTTCCATGACCGCACCTTGATGCAGCGCCCGAGTGGGACGCCCCGAGTCGACGATGATCAACCGATCGACATCGAGTCGTACGGCCAGCCTGCCGATCGCGTCGTGCTCGACCACCGAGTCGGCACCCAGTTCGCCCATCTCTCCGAGAACCGCCCAGCTGCGACGCTTGGGCCCGTCGTCACGGCGCGACATCGACACCAGGGCCTTGAGTGCGGCGCGCATCGAATCGGGATTGGCGTTGTAGGAATCGTTGACGACCGTGACCCCGTCGGCACGAGTACGCACGTCCATCCTCCTGATGGACGTCGGAGCAGCGGTCGACAATGCGTCGGCCACCTGCGCCAACGTTGCTCCGCATTCGAGCGCGACGGCCGCTGCCGCGAGCGCGTTGCCGACCTGATGCTCACCGTGCACCGCGAGGGTGATCGCTACCGTGCCCGACGCGCATTCGAGCGTGAACGACGCGCGAGCGTCGGTATCGACCTGCACGTCGACCGCCCTGACGTCCGCATCGGCACTGCGCCCTACCGTCACGACGGATGCCGTTGTGCGCGTTGCCATCTCGGCAACCAGACGATCGTCGATGTTGAGAATCGCCACTCCCCCGTCGGCGGCACTGGGCAGCGCTTCGACGAGTTCGCCCTTCGCCAACGCGATGGCGGCACGCGACCCGAACTCGCCCAGGTGCGCTGTCCCCACGTTGAGCACCACCCCGATCCGCGGAGGCGCGAGCTCGGCGAGTTCGGCGATGTGGCCGATTCCCCTGGCCGACAACTCGAGACACAGGAAGTCGGTATCGGCGTCGGCCCGCAGAGCCGTCCACGGGTGGCCGAGTTCGTTGTTGAACGATCCGGGAGGGGCCACCACCGAGCCGAGCGGTTCGAGAACCGCGGAGATCAGATCCTTGGTGGAGGTCTTTCCCGACGATCCCGTCACGCCGACGACGGTCAGGCCGTGCTCGGCGGTCAACTCGAGCACCGAGGCCCGGGCCAGAGCTCCGAGTGCGGTCAACACGGCCGAACCGGAACCGTCAGGGTCGTTCTCGAGCGCCATCGCACGACTGTCGTGCGGGACCGGACGGACGACCACGGCCGGTACGCCCACCGGACGCGCGGCCAGCACCAGTGCCGCACCTGCGGCAACCGCGTCGGCGGCGTGGTCGTGCCCGTCCACCTTGGCTCCGGGGAGGGCGAGGAAGATACTGCCGGGGGTCACCTTGCGGGAATCGAACTCCACCGGCCCTGGCACCACGACCGTCGGATCCGACACGTCGTGCAGTGTGCCTCCGACGATCTCGGCGATACGGCCCGTCGTCAGCGGAATCACCGTGCGCCCGCGCTCGTGCCGACCAACCGCGCGTCGATAGCCGAGGCGAGTACCACTCTGTCGTCGAACGGGTGTTTCACCCCTGCGATCTCCTGGCCTGTCTCGTGTCCTTTTCCTGCGATCAACACAACGTCCCCTTCGCGCGCCCACACCACGGCCTGTTCGATCGCCGCCGCGCGGCCTGCCACATTTCTCACTTCACCACGAACATCGTCCGGCACCGACAGCGCTCCGTCTTCCACGGCCCGCCGAATGGCGGCCGGGTCCTCGCTGCGCGGGTTGTCGTCGGTCACCACGAGGAGATCGGCCCCCCGCGCCCCGGCTGCACCCATCAGCGGGCGCTTGGCGGTGTCGCGGTCTCCACCCGCCCCGAGCACCACCGCAATCCGGCCACGGGAGGATTCACGCAACGTCGCCAGCACGGCCTCGACGGCCGCGGGCTTGTGCGCGTAGTCCACCACGGCCAGGAAGTTCTGACCTCGATCGATGCGCTGTACACGTCCCGGCACATCGACCGTCGCGAGCCCAGCCGCCGCTGTCGGCGCGTCCACACCGGCCGCCGCGCAGGTCGCCAGCGCAAGCACGGCATTGGCCACGTTGTAGCGGCCCGGCAGTCGGACCGAGACCGGCAGCGACAGACCGTTCGGATCCGCGACGACGAACGACTGCGTGCCGTCGTGGTGCTTGGCCCAGTCCGACACCATCCATTGCGAATCGTCACCGGTCGATGCGGTCACCACCGTCGAACCGGCAGCGCGAGCGATGTCGGCCATCCGCACACCCCACGCATCGTCGACACAGACGACCGCGGTGTCGGCGCGGACAGCAGAGTCGGCCGCGAACAGCCGACTCTTGGCCAGAAAGTAATCCTCTAGCGAATCATGGAAATCGAGATGGTCCTGAGAAAGATTGGTGAACGCTCCGACCGCGAAGCGGGTTCCGTCGACGCGGCCGAGAGACAACGCGTGCGAGGACACTTCCATCACCACCGTGTCGACGCCCTCCTCCACCATCACCGCGAAGAGCGCGTGCAACTGCGGTGCCTCGGGCGTGGTGAGGGCGCTCGGTACGTACCGACCTGCGACGCGTGTCTCGATGGTGCCGATCAACCCGCACCGACGACCGGCAGCCGTCAGGCCTGCTTCGACCAGATACGACGTCGTCGTCTTTCCCGATGTACCGGTGATCCCGACGACGGTCATCTTCGACGAGGGATTGCCGTAGATCAGCGCGGATACCGCACCCAACACCTGACGCGGAGAATCGTGCACGAGCACCGGAACCTGTCGGTCGACGCCGGCGAGGGCGCGCACCACGATGTCGAGTCCGGCGGGGTCGGTGAGAACCGCCACGGCACCGCGACCGACCGCGTCCGCTGCGAATTCGGCTCCGTGGCGAGACGAACCGGGCAGCGCGGCGAAGAGATCGCCGGACAGGACGGACTGTGCTCGCAGATCGATGCCGGTCACACGCACGCCTGCGGGGTCTCCGGCACCGATCGTGGCTCCGGCCGCGGTCGCCACCTCGGAGACCTCGGTGTGCGGTGGATGCGCCGGACGTGAACCCGGAGCCGGTTGTGAATCCGCTGAGACAGTCACTCCTGCTCCCTTCCTCTCTACTGCAGGGCGCGCGCCTGCCCCGGCTCGATCACGCCGCGGCGGCGGCCGAACGAACGCGCCCGAACCGATGTGTCAGATTACCGGCGACCGGGATCGCGATGTTGCCGCCCCGACTCGAAGAACCGGCGGGTTCGGAACTCAGTCTGCCTGCAGAACCAGCTTGGGTCCGGGGTCTGCCGACATGGGCACACTGTCCCGTTGCAGCATCCAGCTGGCGATGTTGTGGAACAGAGGGGCTGCCGACTGACCGCCCGAGCCGTCGGCGCTGCGTGTCGGGGCGTCGAGCATGATGCCGATCACGTAGCGAGGATCGTCGGCGGGTGCGATACCCGCGAACGTGATCCAGTAGTTCGAGTTGGAGTAGCACTTGCATTCCGGATCGACCTGCTGCGCCGTACCGGTCTTGCCACTGATCTGGTAGCCCTCGACGCCTGCGGCCACACCAGTCCCGCGCTGGTTACCCGTGTCGTCCTGGGTGACGGAACGGAACATGTTGCGAACCGTCTTCGCGGTATCGGGGCTGACGACGTACACCCCGTCCGGCCGCTGGGTCTCGGTCCGCTGGCCGTTCGCGTCCACCGTCGCCTCGACGATGCGTGGGGGGATGCGCACGCCGTCGTTGGCGATCGCCTGGTACATCCCGGTCATCTGCAGCAGCGTCATCGACAGGCCCTGACCGATGGGAAGGTTGGCGAACGTACCGCCCGACCATTGATCCCGACTTGGCACGCTTCCGGAGCTCTCGTTGGGCAGACCGACATCACTGCGCTGGCCCAGGCCGAACCTGCTGAGCATGTCGGCGTATCGGTCCTCGCCGACGCGTTGCGCCAGCATCAGCGTGCCGACGTTGGAGGACTTACCGAACACGCCGGTCGTGGTGTACGGCGCGACACCGTGGTCCCACGCATCCTTGACCGACACACCGGACATGAAGATGCTGCCCGGAACCTGCAACACCTCGTCCGGGGTGGTGAGTCCGTATTCGATGGCCGCAGCCGCCGTGATGATCTTGTTCACCGAACCCGGCTCGAACGGGGTGGTGACGGGGAGATTGCCCATCTCCTTGGTGCGCTCGTTGTTACCGACACCGATCCCGGCATTGAAGGTGTTGTCGTTCGACATCGCCAGCACTTCACCGGTGCGTGAATCCTGCACGTAGGCAGACGCATTCTTGGCTCCGGACAGGTCCTTCGCCAACTGCACCTGCTGCTGCACGTAGTACTGAAGGTCTGCGTCGATGGTCAGTTCGACGCTGGAACCGTTGACTGCAGGCTGCTTGTCACGCCAGCTGCCGGGAATGACAGCACCGTCGGACCCACGGTCGTAGGTCTGCGAACCGTCGGTTCCGGCCAAAGTCGCGTCGAGCGAATCCTCCAGGCCGAGCAGACCGTGTCCGTCCCAACCGGTGGCACCGACGATGTTGGCGGCCAGAGATCCGCCGGGATACTCCCGAATGTCCTGACGCTCCAGCCCTACCTGCTTGAAATCCGCACTGATCTTCGACGCCACGGTGGCATCCACACCCCGTGCCAGGTAGGTGAATTCGTCGTTGCTCTTCAGTTTCGCGAGCAGATCCTTCTCGCTGATCACGTCACCGAGATCGTTGTGAATGCGCGCGGCAATGTCCTCGAGGTACTGCTCGGTCTCCGGCGCAGTGGGATCCTTCGCCCTGGCCTCGTCGAGTTCCCTACGAACCCGAACCGGCTGAAACGTCAGCGCTTTCGCCTCCATCGTGAAGGCGATCGGATTTCCGTTGCGATCGAGGATCGACCCGCGCATCGCGGGATCGACAAGGGTGGTGGTGCGCTGCGACGCCGACTCGGCCGACAGTCTGGGACCGTCGAAGCCCTGAATCCACAGCAACTGCGCTGCCGCGACGGCCAGCGCCACGTACATCAGAACTCTGCCGGTGCCGTGACGGAACCGAAAAGTGGACGAGTCGAGACGCTTTCGGCTCGGTGGCCGTCGACCCGGAGCAGGCGTAGGCCTGGTCACTGCCCGTCACCCGTGGCTTCTTGTGTGGCCGGAGCCGCAGGGGTAGCGGCGGACGGGGCTTCGGTCGACGGTGTCTCGAGCGAGGGGATGCTCATGGGAATGAATTGTTCAGGAAGAGCAACGTTTCCAGCGCCATTGCTTGCGCTCGGCGTGGCGGCACGAGTATCGACCGTTCCCGAGGTCCGGTTGGGCTGCGACGCGCTGCGCGGCGTCTGTTGCTGCGACTGTGATCCCGACGTGGGGACGGTGCCCTCGCCTGCAGCGGCGGGAGCGACCGGATCGAGCGGAGCAACCGGCGCACCGTCGGCCGGAGCCGGGGTACCGACGACCTGTACGCCGCCGTCGGGGGCGACGATCAGGCGCGCAGGATTCTTGGCCGGAACCATTCCGAGCCCGGCGGCTTTGCGTGCCAATTCGGGAGCCGACTCCGCCAACTCGACATCGCGCTGCAATGCTGCTCGCTGCTGAGCAAGCTCGGTGTTGACGGCCTTGGCGGCGCTGAGGTCGTAGGAGTCGCCGGCAGACCGCGTGGTGAGCAACAACGTCAAGCCGAGCCCGAGGGCGAGCAAGCCGATGATCAAGGCAACGAACGGAATTCGCGCAGCGATGGCACCTCCGTCGATCGACCGACGAGAGCCGGAACCACGAGCGGAGTCCGACGTGTGAATCGAGGCGCGCTGCTGCCTGCGCTCGTACGCACGAAGCGCGGCGCCCGATCGTCCACCGCCCTTACCCGTACGTTCAGGGCGCGTCGCGGGAACCCGATTGCGTTGTGTTCCAACGGTTGTGCCTGGAACCGTCATTCCGCTCTCCTTGCAATCCGTTCGGCGGCGCGCAATCTCACCGGAGCCGAGCGTGGGTTGACGTCGATTTCTGCATCCGAGGCACGCTCGGCACCTCTGGTCAGGAGCCGAAACTCCGGACCCATTCCGGGAAGCTCGACCGGCAGCCCCTCGGGGCTACGGGACTTGATCCGAGGGGCCAACTCCTGCTTGACTACTCGGTCTTCGAGCGACTGATACGACATGAAGACCACCCGGCCACCCACAGCCAAGGCCTCGAGCCCGGCAGGCACCGCAGACTTCAACGAGTCCAGCTCGCCGTTGACCTCGATACGCAGGGCCTGAAAGGTGCGCTTGGCCGGGTGCCCACCGGTTCGCCGCGTTGCGGCCGGGATTGCGGCGTAGAGCAACTCGACCAACGGACCACTCGTGGTGAACGGCGTGTGCTCACGTCGTCGCAGAACAGCGGAGGCGATCTTGCCGGCGAACCGCTCCTCGCCGTAGGTACTGAGCACCCGCGCGATGTCACCGTGCGAGTAGGTGTTGAGCACGTCGGCAGCAGTGATGCCCACCGTCGGATTCATCCGCATGTCCAGTGGCGCATCGACGGAATAGGCGAACCCGCGATCGGACTCGTCCAGCTGCATCGACGACACTCCGAGATCGAACAGAATGGCGTGCACGGAATCGAGTGCCGGCAGACCGGCTTCGTCGAGTGCCTCGGCGATACCGTCGTACGTTGTGTGTACCAACGTGATTCGATCGGCGAACGGAGCCAACCGAGATCCGGCGAGTCGGAGTGCATCGGGATCGCGATCGAGTCCGATGAGGTGCAGATGTGGATAGGTTCGGAGGAAGTGTTCGGCATGACCGCCGAGTCCCAGGGTCGCGTCGATCATGACGCGGGTGCCGTCCGCGGAATCGAGTGCGGGGCCGAGCAATTCGTCGGCGCGGCCGAGTCGAACCGGTACGTGCAACGGACCTGCGGATCGACGATCGGGTCGGTCGGTGGACGATGCGCTCTCGTCCTGCCCGTCGCCCTCCGTCATGGTTCCTCCCGGTCGTGCGTACGTACGTCTCGCCCGGGTCCGGGCCGTGCGGGTTGCCCACGGACGCCGGTGCGAATGCTTCGAGGTCCCTGTCCGATAGGGAACCTGGCGTTGGGGAAGAACGTCAGGGTCCTGATCTGCGAAACCTGGCGTTGGGGAAGAACGTCAGGGTTCTGATCGGGCAGAGGCCTCGCTGCACTCGCAGGCGACCCGGGGCGGGCTACAAGATTCCTCCGAGGGATTCGTCGAATGCGTCGGAGAAGTCCTGCTCGTTTTCAGCGGAGTAACGGGCCCATGCTTCGTCGTTCCAGATTTCGATGAAGTCCATCGAACCGATCACGACGCAGTTACGTTCGAGTCCCGCGTAACGACGGTGCTCTGGGCTGATGGTGATGCGTCCCTGTCCGTCCGGCCGCTGCTCGTCGGTTCCCGAAAAGAACTGACGAACGTAGGCGCGGGCTTTCGGGTTGGCACGAGACGCTGCCGTCAGCTTCCGAGAACGCTCCGCGAAGTCTGCCGCGGTGTAGACCGCGAGGCTGAAATCCTGCCCCTTGCTCACCATGACACCTCCTGCAAGCGCGTCCCGAAATTTGGCCGGCAACGTCAGTCGACCCTTGTCGTCGAGCTTCGGCGTGTAGGTACCGAGAAACACTCGCCACCTCCAGCCTCGACTCTCCGCTGCGGACCACTTTACCCCACTCTCCCCCACTTCGAACCATTCGCAGCGTGAAAACTTTGGGCAAATTCACATATCCGCAGCTCAGCGACAGCATGACTGCTGAAATTGCCGGTCAGCACCCGACCATGGAAAGTAGCCACGAACCGACGGCGGGCACCCAGACCCCTCCGATCCAGCGGTACGACCAGGCATTTCACGCCACCGGCGGCCGTGAAGCATCGCTTCGATGCACCAAGTGGGGCTCAGGTGGGGAAAAGTGGGGACTTTTGCTGATCGTGGGGCGAAGTGGGGAGGCGGCTAGACATGCGCCGGCTACGACCATCCCCACCGGGCCTCCGACGCCGGTCGGCAGAGGCGGCCGCGGAACGTGGTCCGATAGCGGCGGAAACGACAACAGCACCCCACCCGAAGGTGAGGTGCTGCTGTGCGTGACGCGTGAAGTTGTGGGAGCGAACCGATATCGGGCGGGTTGTTCGGAACCCGGACGACTCAGTCCTGCTCGAACCTCTTACGGAACCGATCTTCCATGCGAGAGGTGAAGCTGCCGCCTTTGCGGCCACCCTTCGACTTCTGTCCGGAACCACGACCGGAGGCTTCGGCAGCACTGTTGGTTGTGCCACCTTCGTCCGGCGTCGCTGCGGCTCCCTTCTTGGAGCCACCGAACAGGAACAGTGCCCCGGCACCGAACATGAACAAAAAGCCGATGAGACTGACGACGAGAAAAGCCAAGCTGTTCGTCGACAAAGCAACACCGGCGACGAGCAACACGAGTCCCACGACGAACAGCGCGGCAGCCTGAAAGCGCCTCCTGCTCGACGCCGCGCGAACGCGACCGCCTCTCACATGAGACGCGAACTTGGGATCCTCGGCGTAGAGAGCGCTCTCGATCTGATCGAGCATGCGCTGCTCGTGCTCGGAGAGTGGCACGGTACCTCCCCCTGCACTGATATTGAAGGTCGTTTCTGTTGCGAAACGACGGGAAGCTGACCTTGGCGGCTACCTAGTGACGATGATACGAGCTGAATCCGCTGCTTACCACCTACTCGCACGATGTGTTCCTGAGAAACGCCGAAGTTTTCGAGACGGGCGTCCCGGAAACTACGGCCGAACACCGCGTGACGTGGCAGTTCACACCCGTCGACCAGCTCGGTGAGCTACGCCGACAACGGTGTGGCCATCGGATCGACGGAGGCGAACCGTGACTGACCGCCGAGTCGATCGTCGACCGAGTTCAAGAAACGACTCACGTGCCGATAGAAATCGTCGGCATCGAGATCGGCAATCGTGCTCGACGCGCCCGCTTCGACCGCGGCGCGGGTGGCCGAGAACGATGCGAAGTACTCCGACCAGACTGCGAGTTCGGGTGCTGCCTTCGCCATCAGCACCCACGCGTTGCGCGAGCGCGGGCGCGCACCGATCGAGTTCGGCAACGACGCCAGTACTGCCGCCGCCCCTTTGAGCGCCGCGGCGTAGCTTCCGAGAAACCGATCACCCGCATCGCTCTCCCCGATGGACTCGGACAACAGAGCATCGGCCCGACCGAGCAGAACCCGGGCCTGACGCGGCACCGGCGACCGCACGCCGACATCGAATGCCTTCGTGATCGTCATACTCGAACACCTCCAGTTCGAATCTCCGGTGCGTACCTGACGCGCCCGGAACCGTGACGAAGCCTTACAGTCGAACTCCGGAGTATTCGACCCCTGATTCGAGTCGAAGCCACCGGCGCACTCGGCCCCGATCATCGAACACCCGTTCGACGCTTTTCAATATAGCTGTGCCCACCGACAAGTTTCCGAAGAAAGGTTGAGGACAGTCGTCACCGATGCGCGGACAACGCCGTACCTGGTCGATCTGACGCCCCCGGAATTCCGCCTGCGGCTGCTCGAAGCACTGTCGATCTACGTCGAAGCCATGGGTTACCCACGCGGAACCGAGCAGAGCCGGGCACCGATGTGGAGCGAACATCTGCATCGTCCGGGCTGGCGAGCGGTCGGAGCGCTGCTCCCGAACTCCGACCCGAACCAGCCCGATTCACTGGTCGCAGTTGCCTACGGCTACCACGGTGCACCCCATCAGTGGTGGCATCAACAGGTTCGTGACGGGTTGCGCCGCTCGGGGCACCCTCCGCACAGCGTCGAGAACGCGTTGGGGAACTACTTCGAGCTGACCGAGCTCCACGTCCTCCCGAGCGCTCAGGGATATGGCCTCGGCGGGCAACTGTGCCGTCGGTTGCTCGACGGTGTGAGCGCGGACAACGTGATGTTGTCCACACCCGAGGTGGCGCGAGAGGACAATCGAGCCTGGCGGCTCTATCGGCGGCTGGGCTTTGCGGACGTGCTGCGGGACTTCAGGTTCGCGGGCGATCGACGGCCCTTCGCCGTCCTGGGTCGCCGGTTGCCGCTGGACGGGCCAGTAGCCTGAAAGATGTGATCGACGCTGTGGTGGTGGGCTCCGGCCACAATGCCCTGACCTCCGCCTGCTACCTGACCGATGCCGGGTGGTCTGTCGAGGTTCTCGAACGCGACACCGTTGCCGGTGGCGCAGTATCCACCGTGGAGCGCTTTCCCGGACATCGAGTGGATCGCGGTTCGTCGGCACACATCATGATTCGCCACACCGGCATCGTCGAGGAGCTCGACCTCGCAGAGTTCGGCCTGCGCTACATCGACTGCGATCCCTGGGCGTTCGCACCGGGAGCCGTCGACACCGACGAGCGCGCCCTCGTCTTCCATCGAGACCTCGATCGCACCTGCGACTCCATCGCCGCCGCGTGCGGGGCCGCGGACGCCAACGCCTACCGCACGTTCGTCTCGGTCTGGGGTCCCCGTAGTGAACGAACCATGCGCGCGTTCGGCGGGCCGCCGACCGGGGCGAAGCTGCTCCGCTCCTTCTGGGGTCTCGGGGCTCCGGACGGGGGCAGCATGCTCTCCCGCGAATTTCTCGCCACCGGTGATTCGTTGCTGGACGAGATGTTCTCGAGCGAACGCCTCAAGGCCGCACTGGCATGGTTCGGTGCTCAGTCGGGTCCGCCCATGTCCGAGCCGGGTACCGCACCGATGGTCGGTTTCGCCGCTCTCATGCACACCCTTCCGCCCGGCCGCGCCGTCGGTGGCAGTGGTGCGCTGACCGAGGCGATGATCACCCGCCTGCACCGGGACGGGGCCGAACTCACTCTCGGCGACGCCGTGACCTCGCTCGTACGCCGGCCGCACGGCTGGACCACCAGAACCGCGTCGGGTCGAGAGATCGACAGCCGTGTCGTCGTTGCCGGTTGTCATATCCTGACCACGCTCGACCTGCTCGCCGACGGTGGGCACGACGCGACGCAGATCGCTCGGTGGCGCAGCACGATTCGGGTGGGTCCGGGACTCGGTACTGCGGTCCGGTTGGCCACCGACGCCCTTCCGGTGTATCCCAGTGCCGACCGAATCGAGGACGGCACCCACGGCCTTGCGCTGCTGGTGCGCGATCGCAGCCAGCTGCGCCTGGCGCACGGCCATGCACTCGCCGGTGATCTGCCGCCGACTCCGGCCGTGCTGGGAATGTCGTTCAGTGCCATCGACCCCACCATCGCGCCGCCAGGACAGCATCAGATCTCGCTGTGGTCGCAGTGGCATCCGCACACTCTCGCCGACGGCAGAAAATGGCGTTCGAACGTTCCGGGCGAACGCTCGTTGGCCGAGTTCGAGGCGGACCGGATCGTGGCCGAAATGGATCGGTACGCACCCGGGTTCGCCGGTGCAGTGCTGGATCGACACGTCCAGTCTCCGCTCGACATCGAACGTGAGCTCGGGCTGATCGGAGGCAACATCATGCACCTGGACATGTCACTCGACCAGATGATGATGTGGCGGCCGCACCCACAACTGGCGGGTCATCGAGTCCCGGGGGCGGACGGGCTGTATCTCACCGGCGCATCCACCCACCCCGGTGGCGGGGTCACCGCAGCCAGTGGTCGGTCGGCAGCACGAATCGCGATTGCCGACGCCCGCGCCGGACGCCGTCGCGAGTTCTTCCGGAGGAGGCGAGTATGAGGATCGCACCGATCGTCGTGGCGGCCGCTGCTGTCGGCTGCCAGATCGTCTACCCACTGGTGTCGGGCACGACCCGAGACGCGGTGACGGTTGCTGTGGTCGCCTTGCTGGCACTCGCGTCGATCCTGCACGCCGTGCTGCACCGAGGAGCGGTGTGGGCCACCGTTCTGGTCCTCGTGACGGCAGGCACCGGTTTCGCATCCGAACTGGTGGGCACCGCCACCGGCATCCCTTTCGGCGAATACTTCTACGCACAGAATCGCTTGGGTCCCAGTCTGTTCGAGGTGCCCGTGGTGGTCCCGCTGGCCTGGACGGCCGGTTTCTACCCGATCTGGTGCGCGGTGACCTACGTCGTTCGCCGTCTCGGCACGACACAGGTCCGCGCCGCCGGCCTCCGGATCGCGGCGGTAGCGGTGGGCATGGTCGGCTGGGACCTCTATCTCGATCCGCAGATGGTCACCGACGGCCAATGGACGTGGACGGCCGGTGCCGTCGGCCTGCCAGGGGTACCGTCCATCCCGCTGACCAACTACCTCGGCTGGCTCGTGGTGGCCACGCTGATGGCGGCGGTAGTGGAGTCGCTCGACCGTGCCATCGGAGGCTTTCGCCCGTCCGACACCCGGCTGGAACCGTTCGACGATGCGGTACCGATCGGGCTGTTCCTGTGGACGTGGCTGGGGTCGGCGCTCGCGCATGCCGTATTCCTCGACGGTCCGGAACTTCGATTCTCGGCGGTGTACGGGTTCCTGGTGATGGGCGCGGTCGGCGTACCGCTGGTGTGGATCGGTGGCCGCGAGCGTCGCCCACGATCACGCGCAGCAGTCTCCGGTCTCGGTACCGACACGCCTCGCTGACAACCCCTGCCGACTGACATCGGCTCGATGCCCTGGCACGATGTCGCTGTGCAGTCGACATCGCGAACATCTCACCGAACCCACCGCCGCAGAGTTCTCTCGGTGGTCGCACTGGCGCTGCTGGTCGCGCCGCTGCTGGCCGGGTGCCTGCGGGTACAGGTCACGATGGGGGTGTCGGCGAACGACCGGGTGGCGGGCCAGATCGTGGCGGCCAGCGTGCCGACATCGGACTCCGATACCGGCCCGGAGCTGGTGGTTCCGTCCTCGATCGAGGACAAGGTGCGCGTCGAGCCGTACAACCAGGACGGATACGTCGGCTCACAGGCCATTTTCGACGATCTCTCGTTCGGCGATGTGCAGACTCTCGGGTCCATCTTCCAGAACGCTGCCGGATCGTTCCAGCTGGAGCTGCAGCGCTCGGGTGACACCGTCACCCTGGCGGGCAACGCGGACCTGTCCTCGGTTCCGGCTCAGGGTTCGGACGTGCAATTCACCATTGCATTCCCTGCCCGCATCGGAACCACGAACGGCACCCGCGAGAGCGACAACTCCATCTCCTGGAAGTTGCCGGCAGGCGAAGTGACGTCGGTGCGCGCCGAGGTCAACTACCCCGATCCCAACACCAGAAGCTTCGCCGGCTGGGCGGGCATCGTCGGTGGTGTGACCGTCGGCGTCGCGGCCATCATCGGAGCCATGGCCTGGGTCTCGCGCAACCCACCGCTGCGCAATCGGCAGCCTCGAGGACCCGAGGCGGACAGTCCGACCGACAGAACGTCGGTGTGACCGACCGACTCCTCGCACGAACGACGGCGACCGCCTCCGTCCTGGCAACGGCGTCGGCCGCAGTGTCGCTGCTCAATGCGCGCTTCACGCCCGGCTTGCGAACTCCGGATCGGGACATCACCGAACGGATCGTCGTCTGCATTCCCGCCCGTAACGAGGTGACGACACTGCCCTCGTTGATCGGCGATCTCACCCGTCAGCGATCGTGCACCGATCTGCACGTCATCGTCCTCGACGACGACTCGAGCGATGGAACGGCGTCGGCTGCCCGCACGGCCGCCGCCGGTGACCCGAGAATTCGCGTCGTGACCTCCGATGCCGCTCCCCCGGTCGGCTGGACCGGCAAGGCCGCCGCCTGCGCCGAGCTGGCGAGACTGGCCGACGAAGGCGACGCACAGGCGTCGCTGATCATGTTCGTCGACGCCGACGTGCGGCTCGCGCCCGATGCCGTGGCGGCCGCTGCGGGGACGCTACGACAGCAGGCTGCGGCGCTGCTGTGCCCGTGGCCCGAACAGCTGGTCGGCAGTGTCGCCGAGCGACTCGTTCAACCGCTGCTCGCCTGGTCCTGGATGTCCACTCTTCCCGTGCCGCTGGCCAACTCGATGCTGCTGCCCTCGATGGCAGTGGCGTGTGGTCAGTTCATGGCATTCGACGCCGCCGCTTATCGCGCCATCGGGGGCCACGGCTGCGTCGCGGCCAGCGCAACGGAGGATCTCGATCTGGCACGCACCCTGCGCCGGCAAGGCATGTCGACGGTGGTGGTGTCGGGAGCGGGGTTCGTCAGCTGCCGGATGTACCAGTCGGTTGTCGACCTGCGGTCCGGGTACAGCCGGTGGCTGTGGAACGAGTTCGGCGGCCCGGTCGGTTCGGCCACCGCCACAGTGGCGTCGGCCGCGATCTACCTGGTGCCGCCGATAGCGGCACTCACGGCTTCGGGATCGGTGCGTCGCATCGGCTGGGCCGGATACCTCGCGGGCACCGTGTCTCGAATGGCCGCGCGTCGACGCGAATCGGGACCGCGGTTCGGCGTCTACGACGTGGTGGACGCTGCGCTGCATCCGGTGTCGATTCTCGCCTTCACCGGGCTCGTCGCGGAATCGCACGTTCGCAGGCAACGCGGATCGTTGATGTGGAAGTCTCGCCCCTCGCCCTCACCGCAGCACTGACGCGGCTACACCCGCGCGGGCGCGAGACCCAGGTTGCACAACACCTCACGGGTGGCGCGGGCAAAGTTCAACGTGATGAAGTGCAAACCGGGTGCACCTTCGGAGATCAGCCGCTCGCCGATGTTCGTGGCGAGTTCGATGCCCACCTCTCGGACGGCGGCGCGATCCTCTTCGGGCCCGGATCCGGCTGCGCGAGTGAACTTCTCGTCCAGGGAGGACGGCAGCGTGGTGCCCGAGAGCTCGAGCATCCGGCGAACCGACCGGAGTGAGGTGATGGGCATGATCTCGGGGATGATCGGCTTTGCACCCTGCTCGGCGTCGTACGCAGACACCCGATCGCGCAGACGCAGATAGTCGTCCACATCGAAGAACATCTGGGTGATCGAGTACTCGGCCCCGGCACGGAGCTTGCCGACCAGGCACCTGGTGTCCTGTTCGAGGTCGTCGGCGCGGTGGTGTCCTTCGGGGAACGACGCCACTCCGACGTGGAAGTCGCCGAGATCGCGCACCAACCGAACGAGTTCCTCCGCGTACTCGACGCCGTCCGGATGCTTCTCCCAGTCACCGAGCGGATCTCCCGGCGGATCTCCGCGCAGCACGAGGATGTTGGTGATGCCGCGGTCGGCGTATGACCCGACCATCGACCGCAACTCGTCGACACTGTGCGAAACGGCAGTGAGATGCGCCACAGGGAGCAGCGTGGTCTCCTCCGCAATCTGCCCCGTGACGCGCACCGTTCGGTCACGCGTCGAGCCTCCGGCACCGTACGTCATCGATACGAAGGCGGGGGCAAGCTGCTCGAACTCACGGACTGCACGCCACAACCTGGCCTCGGCTGCAGCATCGCGCGGCGGCGAGAACTCGACGGAAAACGGGATTCTGGCGTCCGGTTCAGTGCGCAGTCGGTCGACGATGGACGGCGTGTTCGTCACGAACCCTCGGCTCGCCCGCCCCCGGACTGATTCTTCGCTCACCCGAAGATCATAGGTTGCGCGTCGGACAGCCCGTCGGGCCTCCCGGGCGTCGGTGTTCGCTGCACGTCGGCGCACGGGTGTGGGCGGCTACTAGTCTGGGAACCATATTCCGACGCACCCACCGCACACCTTGGAGGATCGTCCTGTCCGGAGACTTGTCCTCGCCCGTCGTCGACACCCCCACCGCTGCAATAGGACCGGAGGCGCTGCGTGCTGCCGTGGACGCGAAGCTCGCCGAGTTCTTCGCCACGCGCCGCGAGGTCGTCGACACCGTCGGCGGTGGCTACCCCGCAGCCGTGGCAGATCTCGAAGCGTTCGTGCTGCGCGGCGGCAAGCGCATGCGCCCCGCGTTCGCCTGGACGGCATGGCTCGGTGCGGGTGGCGAACCCACCGGTCCGCGATCCGACGCAGTGCTTCGGGCCTGCTCGGCGCTCGAACTGATTCAGGCCTGTGCCCTGATCCACGACGACATCATCGATTCGTCCAGCACCCGGCGAGGCTTTCCGACCGTGCACGTCGGCTTTGCCCAGCGACATCGGGACGCGGGCTGGTCCGGCTCCTCGAACCACTTCGGCGAGTCGGCGGCCATTCTCGTCGGTGATCTCGCCCTGTGCTGGGCCGACGATCTACTCCGCGAATCGGGCATCGACAACGACGCGGCACGCCGGGTCCAGCCGGTGTGGTCGGCCATGCGCACCGAGGTCCTGGGTGGCCAACTCCTCGACATCGAGGCCGAAGCAGGCACCGACGAGGGGGTGGCGGCTGCAATGCGGGTCAATCGTTTCAAGACCGCCGCGTACACGGTGGAACGACCGCTGCACCTCGGCGCAGTTCTTGCGGATGCCGACGAAGACCTGATCGCTGCCTATCGCAGCTTCGGGGCCGATATCGGGATCGCGTTCCAGTTGCGCGACGACCTGCTCGGAGTGTTCGGCGATCCCGAGGTGACCGGCAAGCCGTCGGGCGACGACATCACCGAGGGCAAGCGCACCGTGCTCATCGCGTCGGCACTGAAGCACGCCGACGAGAACCGGCCCGATCTTGCAGCCATGATCCGGGCCAGCCTCGGCACCGAACTGGACGCCGAGGCAGTGGCCGATATTCGTTCGATTCTGGTCGAACTCGGAGCAGTCGACGCCGTCGAACGGCAGATCGACGAGCTCGGCGCTCGGGCGGTTGCGACCCTCGACAACAGTTCGATCGAGCCGGCCGCTGCCGCGCACCTGCGCGCCATGGCAACCGCCGCAATCAAGCGGCAGTACTGAAAGTGAGCGTCATGTCTTCGATTCGCACGGTCGCCGGACCCACCGACCGGGTCGTCGTGGTGGGAGCCGGATTGGCTGGATTGGCTGCCGGTCTGCATCTGCTCGGAGCAGGCAAGAAGGTCACCATCGTCGAACGAGACGAGACCGTGGGCGGCCGAGTCGGGGTGTATCCGGTGTCCGACACCGACGGCTCGCATCTGTACGACATCGACAACGGCGCAAGCGTGTTGACCATGCCGAACCTGGTGCTCGAGGCTCTGGCCGCGGTAGGTGCCGATTTCGAGTCGACGACTCCGCAGATCCGGCTCAGGGCGCTGTCGCCGTCTTATCACACGCGGTACGCCGACGGTACGTCGATCGATGTCTACTCGGACCCGGAGGCGATGGCGGCCGAGGTCGAACGGACCTGCGGGCCCGCCGAGGCGCAGGGATACCGCAACCTGCGTCGGTGGCTGGCCGACATCTTCGATGCCGAGTTCGACCGGTACATCGACTCGAACTTCGATTCCCCGCTCGATCTCGTGGGTTCGAAGGCCGCCGTTCGCGACACCGCCACGCTGATCAAGCTGGGCGGCTTCGGCAGACTCGGACCGCGTGTCGACAGGTTCCTGAAGGACACCCGACTCCGCCGGGTCTTCACGTTTCAAGCGCTCTACGCAGGCATGGCACCGCAGAAGGCTCTTGCGGTCTACGGGGCCATCGCACACATGGACACCTCGCTCGGCGTCTTCTTCCCCGAGGGCGGCATGGCGGCCATCGCCAGGGCCATGGCCGACGCGTTCGTCACCGCGGGCGGAACACTCGACCTCGGCACCGAGATCGTCGACATCACCGTCGACCGCGGGCGTGCCGACTCCGTGCTGACCGCAACCGGCCATCGAATCGCCTGCGACGCACTCGTTCTCACCGCAGACCTGCCCGTGGTCGATCGACTCCTGGACCGGGCGTCGGTGTCGAAGAAGGGCAGGCACAACGGCTACGGCGTCGTCTCACCGTCGGCGGTCGTCGCGCACGGAACCGTTCCCGTCGAACAGACCGCGAAGTGGCCCGCTCGCGCGCATCACACCATCGACTTCGGCGACGAATGGGCCGAGACGTTCCGGAGGATCACCGCCAAAGCGGGCAAGGGATCGTTGATGGCCGATCCCTCGTTGCTCATTACCCGGCCTTCGGTGAGCGATCCGAACCTCGAAGTGGTGCGCGGCGGTGTTCGCAGTGAGCCGGTGTCGATATTGGCACCGTGTCCCAATCTGGACAGCGCCCCGCTGGCGTGGGCGGAATTGGCGCACCCCTATCTCCGCGAAATACTGACGACGATGGAGGGTCGCGGGTACACGGGACTTCTGGACGGATTCGTTCTCGACCACATCGACACACCCGAGACCTGGGCGCAGAAGGGCATGATCGAAGGATCGCCGTTCTCGTCCGCTCACGTGTTCCGGCAGACCGGACCGTTCCGACGCAAGAACATGGTCGCCGGACTCGACAACGTGGTTCTCGCCGGCTCCGGTACGACGCCGGGTGTGGGCGTTCCGACGGTTCTGGTGTCGGGAAAGCTCGCCGCCGAACGGGTGACAGGACGCTCGGGGCGGTAGCTTCGTTCGATTCACTGCACGGACCAACTAAGCTGAACGCGATCGTTTGCCGGTCGCGTTCATTGCTGCGACCATGATCGTTCGGCGTCGGGCGAAAACGCATCGGCTTCAGATGTGGATCGCGAACAACAAATTCGTTGCAGAGGAGGAGTAGGCGGCAATGTCTTCGATTTCGTCGCACTCCACCTCCGAGGATCGATCGTCGGACGACGCCTCCGCGTCGTCGACCTCACCACGACCGTCGAGAATGACCGCCACGGGAAACTTTCTCCGCAGCCCGGAGGGCAAAGCGGCAATCCTCGGTGTTGTCGGGGCCGTCTGCATCACGTTCGGCGGGTTCGGCGCAGGTAGCGTGCGCCGACGCGATCCACTGCTCGAGGAGATGCACCTGTCGTGGCTGCGATTCGGCCACGGATTCGTACTGTCGACCATCATCGTCTGGGTCGGCGTACTGCTGATGATCACCGCCTGGGTCCGGCTCGGGCGAGCGACCCTGCACGGTCGCACCACGGTCGGCGAGCTCAGGTGGATCGTTCCGGCATGGACGGCACCGCTGTTGCTGTCGGTACCGATGTTCAGCCGCGACGCCTACTCCTACCTGGCTCAGGGTGCCCTGCTCCGTGACGGTTTCGATCCGTACGGCGTTGGCCCCGTTGCCAATCCGGGGGTTCTGCTCGACAACGTCAGCAATGTCTGGACCACGACGACGGCCCCCTACGGCCCCCTGTTCCTGCTACTCGGGCGCGGTATCACCACGTTGACGGGCGACAACGTCATCGCGGGGACCATGCTCCTGCGCCTGACCATGCTGCCCGGTCTGGCGCTGATGATGTGGGCGGTTCCGCGGCTGGCAAAGCACCTCGGCGGCCGAGCGACCACGGCTGTGTGGCTCGCAGTGCTCAACCCCTTGGTCCTGATCCACCTGATCGGCGGGGTGCACAACGAGTTGCTCATGGTCGGCCTGATGACGGCCGGCATCGTGTTGGCCCTCGAACATCGCCACGTGGCAGGCATCGCGCTGGTGGCGATCGCGGTGGCGATCAAGGCGACCGCCGGCCTGGCACTGCCCTTCCTGGTCTGGATCTGGATGTTGCACGTACGGGACAAGGCCCGCGCCGAAGGTCGAACGCCGCCCTCGCCGGTGCTGGTGTTCACGAAGACCGCGGGTATCGGAGCCTCGGTCTTCGTTGCGGTGTTCGCGGTCTCTTCGCTGGTCGCCGGAGTGGGAATCGGGTGGCTGACAGCGCTCTCGGGATCGGCGAAGATCATCAACTGGCTTTCTCTGCCCACGATTCTCGCGCACCTGGTGACCGTCGGTACCTCCTGGTTCCTCGATCTTCGACTGGACCCGGTTCTCTACGTCATGCGGCTGCTGTGCTCGATCGCCCTGGTGGTCATCCTCGCTGCAGCCTGGTGGTGGGGCCGCAAGTCCGAGCGAAACGCCGTCAAGGGCATTCTGATCGCCCTCGTCGCCACGGTCGTTCTCTCCCCCGCTGCCCTGCCCTGGTACTACTCGTGGCCGCTGGCGATCGCCGCCGGCTTCGCACTGTCTCGAACGACGCTCATGGTCCTGACCGGGCTGTCGACATGGCTCATGCTCGTCTTCCAACCCGACGGCGCCATCGGCCTGTACAACATCGTGCACGTGGCACTGGCCGTCATCGCTGCCGTGGTTGCCGCCCTCGCGTTGACGCGCGTCGACCCGCTGCGTTTACGATCGGACCGATCCAGGGAACACCGTGCCGTGCCGAACGCGCCCAAGAACACCGCACCCGAACCATCCGGAGACGAGTCCACGTCATGAGACTCCCGCGATGAAGGAACTGGACGGCATCGATCCGGCGCTGCACGAGGCGTACCGAATCTGTCGCGAGCTCAACGCCCAGCACGGTAAGACCTATTTCCTCGCCACCCGCCTGCTGCCGACGGACAAGCGCGCAGCAGTGCACGCGCTGTACGGATTCGCCCGCATGGTCGACGACATCGTCGACCTCGAAGGCACCGACATCGCCGTCGGATCGGACGAGCTCAACGCTCGCCGCATCGTCGAGCTCGACGCGATCGAATCCCGAGTACGCGACGCCTTGACCGGGAAGCCGTTGCCGCACAGCGTGACCGACCAGGTACTGAGCGCACTGTGCGACACCGTGTTGCGGTACGACATTCCGCACGACTACTTCTTCGCGTTCATGCACTCGATGCGCATGGACATTCCTGGCAGCGATGTGTTCGTCTCGCGCTACCGGACGATGGAGCAACTGCGCGAGTACATGTACGGCTCCGCTGCGGTCATCGGACTGCAGATGTTGCCGATCCTGGGAACCGTCGTCGAACGGTCCGAGGCCGAGCCTCCTGCCGCAGCCCTGGGCGAGGCGTTCCAGCTGACGAACTTCATTCGGGACATGGGCGAGGACCTCGATCGCGATCGAATCTATCTCCCCACCGACGAGCTGGCTGCCTTCGGAGTCGACGAGGAACTGCTCCGGTGGTGTCGCACGACGGGCAGTGTCGATGCCCGGGTCACCCGAGCTCTCGCGCACCTGATCGCCGTCACCCGCTCGATCTATCGCACGTCCGATGCCGGTATCGACATGCTCGACCCGCGAGTGCGTCCGTCGATGCGTACGGCGTCGATTCTCTACGGCCGGATTCTGGACGAGGTCGAGTCGCAGGGCTACCGCGTGCTCTCCCAGCGGGCGACGGTGCCGCAGTGGACTCGAGCTCGAATCGCACTTCCACAGTTCGCGGTCACCGGCTTCAAGCGTGCGACCGTTCGCTAGAAGGCCATGGCCTGTGCGCGCCTGATCACTTCCCGCATCAGATCACCGTGCAATGCGGCCACGGGCGCACCGGGCAAGCTCTCGTCTTCGGTGAACAGCCATCGCAGGATTTCTTCGTCCTCGTAGCCGCCGTCGTGCAGCACGGCCAACAAGCCGGGCAGACCCTTGACGATGGAGCCCGTCCTCGCGTCGAGGAACTGCTCGGGAACGCCGGGCACACGCGAACGCTTCAGAGCCAGCAGCTGGCGGTCTCGAACGAGCTGCTCGACGCGGGTCTTGGGGACGTCGAGGATCTTCGCGACGTCGGCGAACTGCAGCAAAGACACCGACGGATCGAGCACGTCGTCGGCATAGGGAATGGCACTCACGCAGGTAACGTTAACGGGTCCGGCGTCCAGACTTCAAAAACGGCAGACCCGGCAGGGACAGCACGACACGATCGCCGATGGCCGGTCGACGCACCGATACGATCGGCGTCGTAGTTCCGCACAGAAGAGGTCCGGCACCGAAGCGGACAGCACAGCAGCCAGAGCAGTGGACGACGAGAGGAGGTTCGGTGATACCGGGTTCGATGCTCGATCGTCGATACCGTATCGACGGGCCGATCGCACGGGGCGGTATGTCGACGGTCTATCGCGGCCTCGACACCAGGCTCGATCGCCCGGTCGCGGTGAAGATCATGGATCCGAAGTTCGCCGAGGATCCGCAGTTCGTCCAGCGATTCGAGTTCGAGGCACGGGCCGTGGCCAGGCTCAGCCATCCAGGCCTCGTCGCCGTGTACGACCACGGGCGGGACGGCGAGCACGCCTTCCTGGTCATGGAACTCGTCGAGGGCGGAACCCTACGCGAGCTCCTGCGTGAGCGTGGCCCCATGCCACCACACGCGGCAGTCGCCGTCGTTCGGCCGGTTCTCGAGGCGCTCGCGGTCGCCCACCGAGCAGGATTGGTGCACCGCGACATCAAACCCGAGAACATTCTGATCAGCGACGACGGCGACGTGAAGATCGCCGATTTCGGACTCGTGCGTGCCATCGCAGCCTCGACGGTCACGTCCAGCAGTGTGATTCTGGGCACCGCCGCGTACCTGTCTCCCGAACAGGTCACCACCGGCTCGGCGTCCGCGAGCAGCGACGTCTACGGCGTCGGGATCGTGCTCTTCGAGCTGCTGACCGGACGCACCCCGTTCACCGGCGACACCTCGCTGTCCATCGCCTATCAGCGCATCGACAACGACGTACCGCTTCCCTCCACCTTCATCGCGGGCGTTCCGCCGCAATTCGACGAGGTGGTTCAGCACGCGACCGTCCGCGCCCCGGAACACCGGTATCGCAACGCCGACGACATGGCGCGCGCGCTGCGCGGGGCCGCGTCGGCGCTGGCGCTGCCCGACTACCGAGTACCCGCGCCGAAGCGGTCGGCCGAGCATCTGAGCTCCGCGGCCGCAGGAGCACCGACGACGGTGGCCGGTGATCGTGCGCCGTCCGCTCGCACCCAGGTGGTCCAGGATTCCCCGCCCCCGCCCCCGCCCCCGCAACACGGGGTGCACCACACCCGTGTGGTCACGTCACCGACCTCCCGCGGTGTCGAGTACGCCCCGGAAGACGACGATGCGCCGCCCGCCGAGCCACCTGCGACCGGCCGAGGGCAGTACCGTTTCCCGGACTTCGAGGCGGATCGACAGCGCTCGCGCCGTGCGATCGTCATCTGGCTGCTCGTCGTCGCCCTGCTCGCCGTGCTCGTCGGCTTCGGCGGCTGGTGGATGGGGTCAGGTCGTTACACCGCCGTCCCGATGGTCGACGGGCTCGACACCACCGGTGCCACCAGCGCCGTCGAGGCCGCCGGACTGGAGGCGGCGGTGCGCGGAACCTACTCCGACTCGGTGGACACCGACCTTCTCATCGGCACCGACCCCACCGGTGGATCACGAATCGCCAAGGGCGACACAGTATTTCTGCTGGTTTCATTGGGTAGCCCGAGTGTCCCCTCGATCGACGCGAGCGCGTCCGTCGCCGATATGGAACAGCAACTCCGCGACCGGACCTTCACTCCCGTCGACGGCGGCGAGGCCTTCAGCACCACCGCTCCCATCGGCGGGGTCGCAGCACTGGACCCACCACCGGGCACTGTTCTGACCACCGGAAGCTCGGTGACGGTACTGCGCAGCAAAGGCGCACCGCCGGTCGAGGTGCCCGACGTACGCGGCCAGAGCGTCGACCAGGCCCGCACAACGCTCGAATCGGTGGGAATCACCGTCGGCGAGGTTCGGGAGACGTTCGACGACGAGACCGACGGCGGCAAGGCAATCGGAACGACTCCGGAAGCCGGGCAGACGGTCAGATCGGGAACCACCGCCGTGCTCGAGGTGTCCAACGCCGTCACCGTGCCTTCGCTGCTCGGGCGTTCGGTCGGTTCGGCGCGTACCACGCTCGCAGCCCTCGGCCTGACCATCGACGTCCGTCAGGTGGTCGACACGGACGGCTCGCTGGTGATCACCCAGAGCCCCGGAGCCGGTTCCCACGTGGAACCGGGCTCCGAGGTGATGGTCGTCTCGCTGCCCTGAGCCGGATGTAGCGACCGAATCAGTCGCGGAGCATCTCGGCTACGAGGAAGGCCAGTTCGATGCTCTGCTGCGTGTTCAGCCGCGGGTCGCAGGCCGTTTCGTAGCGGCCGGCGAGGTCCAGATCGGAGATGTCCTGCGCGCCGCCGAGGCACTCGGTGACGTCGTCGCCGGTCAGCTCGACGTGGATTCCGCCCGGATGCGTACCGAGACCGTTGTGTACCTCGAAGAAGCCCTGCACCTCGTCGACGATGCGATCGAAGTGCCGCGTCTTGTATCCGGTCGACGCCTCGTGGGTGTTGCCGTGCATCGGGTCGCACTGCCAGATGACCTGGTGTCCGGTGGCCTGCACCTTTTCGATGATGGCAGGCAGGATGTCGCGGACCTTGCCGTTGCCCATGCGCGAGATCAGCGTCAGACGGCCCGGCTTGTTGGTCGGGTCGAGGCGCTCGACGTACTCGACGGCCATCTCGGGGGTCGTCGTAGGTCCGATCTTGAGACCGATCGGGTTCGAGATCAGCTCGGCCAGGGCAATGTGCGCCCCGTCGAGCTGGCGGGTGCGGTCGCCGATCCACAGGAAGTGAGCCGACAGGTCGTACAGCTTGGGGTGATCGTCGGTGTTGTCCAGGCGCAGCATTGCCCGCTCGTAGTCGAGAACGAGCGCTTCGTGGCTCGCGAAGATCTGCGCTGTGTGCAGGTTGGGGTCGGAGACGCCGCAGGCATCCATGAACCGCAGCCCGCGATCGATCTCACCCGCGAGCGCCTCGTAGCGCGCACCGGCAGGCGATTGCGCGACGAACTCTCGGTTCCAATCGTGCACCTTGTGCAGATCCGCCATGCCCGCGCCGGTGAGTGCGCGAACCAGGTTCATCGCGGCACTGGCGTTGGCGTAGGCGCGCACCAGTCGCGACGGGTCGTGGCCGCGGACGCTCTCGTCGGCCACCAGCGAGTTGATCATGTCGCCGCGGTAGGACTGGAGACCGAGCGCATCGATGTTCGACGAGCGCGGCTTGGCGTACTGTCCGGCGATCCGCGCCACCTTCACCACCGGCATGCTCGCTCCGTAGGTGAGCACCACTGCCATCTGCAACAGCGTGCGGATGTTGCCCTTGATGTGAGGTTCGGTGTTGTCCACGAACGTCTCGGCGCAGTCGCCGCCCTGCAGCAGGAAGGCCTCACCGCGCGCAACGGCAGCAAGCTTGTCCGACAACGCCTCCACTTCACCGGCGACGGTGATGGGCGGAACACTCTCGAGCACCTTGCGCATGTCCGCTGCGTGCTCGGGGTCCCATTGCGGCTGCTGCGCAGCCGGCTTGGCCAACGCATCGTCCAATCGAGTGCGCATCGTCGGCGACAACGGCGGCAGGTCGGGCAAGCGATCGATGGGTACGTCGACAGTCCAGTTCACGGGTACAGGATATTCGCACCACTGTCATCGCAGGACAACGGGTGTTCACCCGCGGTGCGAGTACTCCTCGATCGCCTGGAACTTCGCCAGATTGTGCCGTGCATCGGCCAGTGCATCGTGCGCATCGTCGGGAACCGACGGCAGCTCGGGGCTGCCTCGATCCTCCCAGTGCTGGCGCAACTCCCGGGTGAACCGCGGCAGAGAACGGGGCAGCTCGGTCATCGAACCCCACAGCTGACACAGCGCTACGTGATCGTACGCAGCCACCCACGCCCACAATTCGACCTCGGCACCGTAGTGCGGCACCAGGAACTCGAGTAGTTCGTCCCGGATTCGAGACCGACTCATCCACAGCGGTGACGAGTACGGTGGCAGCTTGGGCAGCACGTTGCGCCGAACCCAGCGGCCTGCGCGCTCGGGATCGAACTCGGAGGACACCGCATAGAATTCGCGACCGTCCTCCGAAACCACACCGATCGAGACCAACTCGATTGTGCGACCATCCTCGATGAACTCTGTGTCGTAGAAGTAGCGCACGCGGCTCACCCTAGCGCGTGCCCCGACACCTCCCCACGTACCGGTAGTCCGAATCCGAACAGCCCCGAAAGGCCCACGTTGTGACATCGCCCGACACCAACCGTCCGATCGCCGAGGCATCGGAGCCGGCCGGGCCGACGCCACGTCGGTGGCCGTGGTGGGCTACCGCGTCGAGCAGGATCGTGGTCCTGATCGCCGCCGCGGTCGGCGTCTTGTTCCACCTGAACGGCTTTCCGGGTCTGCGGGCTCTCGGCGAGCACTACCGACTCGATCTGGACGTGTATCGACTCGGTGGTCAGGTGTTCGCCGAGGGCGGGGACCTCTACGGGCAGTTGCCGCCGATCGCGACCGGTACGACCCTGCCGTTCACTTATCCCCCGATCGCCGCGGCGATCTTCAGCCCGTTGTCGTCGGTGTCGCTGTACGCCGCGTCGATCGCGGTCACGGTGCTGTCCATGCTGCTGCTGCTGGTCACCGTCGTAGTCACCCTCACCTCGCTCGGACTTCGTCCTCGCACGCTCGTGTGGTGGACTGCCGGAGCAGTGTTCGCGTTGTCGGTGCTCGTACTGGAGCCGGTCACCTCGACGCTGAACTACGGACAGGTCAACATCGTGCTGATGGCGTTCGTGGCACTCGACTGCCTGCCGAAGAAGACTCCGTGGCCGCGAGGGGTTCTGATCGGTCTCGTGGCCGCCGTCAAGCTCACTCCCGCCGTGTTCGTGTTGTTCTTTCTGTTGCGCAAAGACTTTCGCGCCGCTGTGATCTCGGTTCTGAGTTTTGCCGTGTTCACCGCAATCGGCTTCGCGCTGACGTGGTCGGACTCGGTGAAGTACTGGACCGAGACCATCGTCGATTCCGACCGGATCGGTGGCCCGGCCTACCCGCCGAACCAGTCGATCACGGGCGTACTCGCGCGCCTGGGATTGGACGAGCTGCCCCGGTCGATCCTGTGGATCGCATTGTCGGTGGTGGTACTCGGCATAGCGGCAGTCGCAATGCGAAAGGCGTTCGCGGCCGGGCAGATTGCGCTGGCCCTGACGATCAACGCCATGTTCGGCCTGCTGGTCTCACCGGTATCCTGGTCGCATCACTGGGTGTGGGCGGTTCCGTTCACCATCGTGCTGGCCGTCCTCGGCTATCGCCGCCGCAGTGCATTGCTCCTGACTCTGGTTGCGGTCGGACTGGCGCTGATGGTGTATCCGCCACATTGGAAGCTCGGCGAGGGACGATGGAGCGGGCTCGGCTGGCCGTTGCTGGACCAATTCGCGGCCTCCGCCTACGTGTGGTGGGCTCTGGCGTCGATCGTTGCCCTGGCCGCGATCGGCTTCTCCGACCGCTCGAACACATCGAACGAAGCCGCTGCGGTTCAGCGATAGCGGGTTCAGCTGGCCTTGGAGTCGGGGATACGGCGCGCCGCGGGAGCCGAATCTTCCACCGGTGCAGCCTTCTTCAGAGATGCGGCGTACACGTCCACGTACTCCTGACCGGACAGCAGCATAAGGTCGTACATCACCTCGTCGGTGACGGCGCGCTCGACGAACCGATTGCCTGCCATTCCCTCGAACCGTGAGAAGTCGATGGGCTTCCCGACGCGGATGGTGACCTTGGCGGGCCGCCAGACGCGCGAACCGATGGGGTTCATCTTCTCGGTACCGACCATCGCGACCGGTACGACCTGAACTCCGGTCTGCAGAGCCAGACGCGCCATGCCGGTCTTGCCCTTGTACAACCGGCCGTCGGGAGAGCGCGTGCCCTCGGGGTAGATGCCGAGAACCTTGCCCGCTTCGATCACGCGAACACCGGCGTTGAGAGCGTCTTGTGCCGCGTCGGCTCCGGTGCGATCGATCGGCACCTGCCCCACCGCAGTGAAGAACCACTTCTGGAAGGCACCTTTGAGTCCGGGACCGGTGAAGTATTCGCTCTTGGCGAGAAAGGTGATGCGGCGAGGCGTTTTCAGCGGGAGGTAGAAAGAATCGAGAACGGCTTTGTGGTTACTCGCCAGAATGACCGGACCGTGCGTCGGAATGTTCTCCGCACCCTCGATCGTGGGCCGACCCAAGGCGATGAGCAGGGGCCCGACGATGACGAATTTGAACAGCCAGTACCACATTGACGCGCTCCCTGATGATGGTCCGGAAATCATTTGGTGCCTGCTCCCGCGAGCGAGAATCGACCGCGGCCGTGCGTCCTGGAACCGTGCCGCGTAGTGAACTGTACCCACGGTTTATGACACCAGCCACATCATCTGCGACTCCGGGACCGAGCTCACACGATATGGGTCGATACGGTCAGCGCACGCCGGTGACGAACTGGGCCCGGGCCAGCTCCGCTGCCCCGATCATGCCCGCCGCTTCGCCCAGTTGCGTACTTCGAATACGAGCCAACGGTCGATGGCCGGTGCCGGTCACCAGCTCCGCGTACTTGTCGGTCGCACGGGCGAGAAACTGGCTCGACGACGTGGCCACTCCCCCGGCCAACACGATCAGATCGGGGTCGTACACGTCACTGACCATCGACAGGCCGACCCCGAGCCACTGCGCGAAATCCTCCATTGTCCGTCGGGCGATCGAATCACCGTCCTGCGCGGCAGTGGCGATCCGACGACCTGTCAACGAGCCTGGATCGAGGAACACCTCACGGGCCAGAGTCGTCGACGACGACGGGTCGGCGGCGAGAAACTCGACTGCGGTATCCACCAGCGCAGTGCCACTGCAGTACCGCTCCCAGCAGCCACGCTTGCCGCAGGGGCACGCCCGGCCGTCCGGAACCACCTGAATGTGGCCGAGCTCGGGTGCCACGCCGTGGCTGCCGCGGTAGATCCTGCCGTCGATCAGCAGCGCAGCGCCGATTCCGGTACCTATGGCCACCATCACCACGTTTCGACCACCGGATGCGGCTCCGAATCGATATTCGGCCCACGCCGCCGAGTTGGCGTCGTGTTCGAGCAGCACCGGCAGTCCGATGCGCTTGCTCATCTCGGTTGCGACGGGGGTGTTCACCCACGGCAGATGCGGAGCGAACCGAACTGTCGTGCGCTCGGAATCGATGAATCCTGCAACCGCGAGCCCGACGGCGGCGATGTCGTGTCGCCCGGCCAGCTCCTGCACGGCACGGTCGAGTCCGCGCTCGAGTGCCCGCGCGGTGTGCGGAGTAGGAGCAGCCGTCGAATCCAGCACTTGCCCCTCGGCGTCGACGACGGAGGCCCGCAGGCTCGTCCCGCCCACGTCGATGCCGACCGTCAGTCGCTGCTGGTGTCGTTTCATTCGTTGATGCCTTTCTCCGCCGTCCCCCACACGGCTGTCACCGATCGATCCGCGCGCTCACCCGTCACGGACGATCCTGCGTGTCCGATCGTGAATTCTTCACTCGAACGGTAATCGGAACGAACGCCGCCCGACGTTCGCCCGGGATATTCGTGTCGACCGACACGTTCGAGAGGTCGACCGGTTCGGTCGACGCTGGGTCCGGCCCGGGCTCTGGCGGAGAGGCTTCCGCGGGAGCCGCGGCGGTGTGACCGGTTCCGGTGTTCGTGTGGTCGGCGAGCAGTTGACGCAGCAACGCGATGATCACCGTGCCCTCGGAGGCCACGAGTTCGACCAGATCGTGCCGCTCGCCGCGCACCAGTGCAGCAAGTGCACATACCGGACACCAACTGCAGCCCTGTTGATCACGTTCCTGCTGAGTCTCTGCAACCCGGCGCAGGATGGGGTCGAGCCGAGTGAGCACGGTGTCGGCCAGGGCCAACAGATCGGCCCCCAGCTCGGAATGCCCGGAGGTCATCGCTGCACCCCGAACGTAGTGAGCGGAGTCGTTACCGTGGCCGCACGTTCTGTCACCGTGGTGGCTACACGTTCTGTCACAGTGGCCACACGTCGGGATTCGGGCGGAAGCGCACCACCAGGCAGGGCCCGTCGAGCTCGGCGGAGTCTGCGATGCACCGACGAAGCACCGACGCCAACCTGATGCGTCGTCGCCTCCCGTCGGCAGTGACTATCAAGTCGTCCTCCACTCGCCCCACACCCAAGGTCGTCGAATCCACTACCGGCAGCAGCATTCTCATCGCATATACGGATTCGAGTCCGCTCCCGGACTCGAGTACCACGGAGGGCTGCTCACCCCGCTCCGGCGCGCGCCGTTCGAGCAAGCTCGGTTCCAGGCGATCGGCCACGTCCTGCAAGGGCCCCAACCCTACCGGTTCACCAGGAACTCGCTCCACCTCCACTATCGGTACGGTGCCGATGCGTCGGCGCAGCTCGGCGACGGCGGCGAGCTGCGTGGCCCGCCAGCTCTCGAACCAGAACACAGCCGGATGGGCACCGACCAGACCGATCGACGAGGAGTTGAGCCCCGGCAGAATCTTGTTGACGAGAACCCGATCGATTCTGATTCCGAGCAGTGCCGCGGCCGACAGTGTTCGCTCGGCATCGACGACCGAGAGCTGTTCGGCAGTGACGACCACGGTTGCGCCGGTGCGCGCAGGGTCGGTGATCAGCGATCGAACCGAGTCGACTTGGGCGAGCACTCGCTCGATCATCGCCACCACGAGCGTGAGCCGCACGTCGGAACCGGTGCCGGCCACCATCCGATCGTGGCGCGGCCAGATCCGCTCCACATACGCGGCCACGGTGTCGGGCAACTGCAGAGTCTTCAACGCATCAGCCGATGCAGGCATGTCCACTATCACTGTGTCCCAGCGACCTTCGTCCACCAGACGACAGATCTCGTGCATCCCCAGCAACTCTTCGATTCCCGGAAAGCCCAGTAGTTCCTCCGGCTCTATCGCCCCGAAGCTCACCCCGTGCTCGTGGCCCGCCGACGCCATGGCCACCACGGAACCGAGTCCTCGATACCGCGCCTCGAGCAGTCTCAGCGTGTCGATCTCGACGATGTCCAGGCCCGCCGTGACGGGTCGGACTCGGGACAGCTCCACGGACTCGTCATCGACAGCGCCGTCGGGCAGGCCCGAAAACGCGTCGACGAGCGACTGTGCCTGATCCACGGAGGCAATCAACACCCGCTGTCCGGCCTTCGCCAGTCGCAGGCCCGACGCCGCCGCCAGCGTGGTTTTCCCCGCACCACCTTTGCCGAGGAACAGCATCACCGTGGTGCGGGGTTCGGTGCGAGCTTCGCTCAGCCTTCGACCCGCTTCTTCAATTCCTTGAGTGCAGTGTCGGTGATGACCTTCTCTGCCTTGCGCTTGAACAGGCCGATCATCGGGATGTTCAGGTCCACGGTGAGCTCGTACGTCACGTCGGTGCCGCTACCGGTTTCGCGCAGCGTGTACGAGCCCTTCTGTGACTTCTGCATTTCACCCGACACGAGGTTCCACGACACGGAGCTGCCGTCGGCGGCCCAGTCGTACTCGAGTTCGTAGGTGTCCTTCACCATCCCGGCGTCCAGCACGAACTTCACGCGCTTACCGCGTCCGTCCGCATCGACGTCGAGTACCTCGACGGACTTCGCGGCCGAGACCCACGTGGGGTACGCGTCGAAATCGGCGATGACGTCCATGACCTGGTTCGGCGGGGCTTCGACGACGATCGATCTCTGGGTTTTCTCCGCCATGACTTCTCGTCCGCTTCCTCTCGGGTACTTCGATCGATTCGTTCGCTGTTGAGCCGTGGAACAGGGGGCAGATCTATCTCACACGATCGATCCGCGGACGCACAATCGCGAACCGGCCGACCGTACCGCGCGGTTCAATCGCGAGCTGAACTCGACGCTACGTGGCTCGGTGCCTCACCCGCAGACCGACCGGCCTCCAGCTCGCGTTTGAGCTCGAAGGTCATGGCGCGGCCCGCCACCCGACGAGCATGCTGCTGCGACGCGATCTCGCCGGAACCGGAGGGCTCCGCATGCAGGAAGTAGTGCACGACGACTCCGTCCAGCGCGGGCTCGAGCCACAGTTCCATCGTTCCGACCACACCGCCGCGCACCGCCCAGCGGATCCCCTTCTCACCCCGGTCCTCGGTGATGGTCAGGTTCAGATCCGGCCACCACCGACGCCACCGCTCGGGTGAGGCGAACGCCTGCGCCACCCGTTCCCCGGGGGCGGCCACGAATGTCTGGTCCGCAACTTGAATACTGCTCATCGACAGAGCTTCACATATCGGGTCGCAGGCCGCGCACGTCACCTCTTTTACGGCTCGTTCCTGCAGGCTCCACTCGAGGTTTCACTGCTCGTTCCTGCAGGCTCCACTCGAGGCGCATTCAAGCGTCCTCGAGCCGGGTCTAGAGTATCTGTGAAGCCGAGCTATCGACTTTCGTTCTCCCAGTTCTATCCGGAGGTAATCCCGTGCGCGAGTACACCGCCGCCGCAAAGTACGCCATCGAGGACACCGACTCGGCTGTCGACACCGTCTTCCTCCGTGCTCGCAACACGCCCGATGCCGTTGTGTTCCGACGGCTCGTGGACGGCAGCTGGACCGACGTCACCGCGGCCGAGTTCGAGCGACTGGTCGTCGGGGTGGCGCGAGGTCTGATTGCAGCAGGCATCGAACAGGGTGATCGCGTTGCATTGATGTCGTCGACGCGGTTCGAGTGGTCTGTCGTCGACTATGCGATCTGGGCCGCGGGCGGGGTGACCGTGCCGATCTACGAGACATCCTCCGCCGGGCAGGTCGAGTGGATTCTCGAAGATGCCGAGCCGGTACTGCTCGTGCTCGAGAACGACGCGCACGTGCAGGAAACGAAAGATGTTGTGGCAGCCGCACAGTCCGTGCGTCGGACGTTCGTGATCGAGTCGGCCGACACCGACACCGCCGCGGTGCAGGCACTGATCGACGGGGGCGCAGATGTCACCGAGGACCTGGTGCACCGACGGGTTTCGGCCTCGAGCTCGTCCGATCCGGCAACGTTGATCTACACCTCGGGTACCACCGGTCGCCCCAAGGGCGTCCAACTGACCCACGCCAATCTGCTCGCGGAGTCTCTCGGTATTCGCGAGACGTCGCTGAAGTCACTGATGACGCAGGGTCGAAGCACCCTGATGTTCCTCCCGCTGGCCCATGTACTCGCACGGGCAGTGAGTATCGCGTCGTTCGACGCCGGGGTCACGCTCGGTCACACCAACGACATCCCGAATCTCGTCGCGACGTTCGGAACGTTCCAGCCGGACTTCATCCTCTCGGTGCCGCGAGTGTTCGAGAAGGTCTTCAACACTGCGAAGCAGAAGGCGCACGCCGACGGCAAGGGCAAGATTTTCGATCTGGCCACCGAATGTGCGGTGGAATGGAGCGAGGCGCAGGACACCGGCGGGCCAGGAATCGTGTTGCGCGCCAAGCACACCGTGTTCGAAAAGTTGGTCTACGGCAAGCTGCGTGCGGCGCTCGGAGGCAAATGCGAACTGGCCATCTCCGGTGGCGCTCCACTCGGTAGCCGGCTCGGCCACTTCTACCGGGGCATCGGCGTGACGATCTACGAGGGCTACGGGCTGACCGAAACCACCGCTGCCTTCGCCGTCAACACCATCGGCTTCCAACGCGTGGGCAGTGTCGGACGTCCGTTGCCCGGCAACACCGTTCGCATCGCAGAAGACGGAGAGATTCAACTGCGCGGGCCGGTGGTGTTCGACGGTTACTGGCGCAACGAGGAGGCAACCGCCGAGTCACTGGACGACGGTTGGTTCCGCACCGGAGATCTCGGCAGCGTCGACGACGACGGGTACATCACGATTTCGGGACGCAAGAAGGAATTGATCGTCACGGCCGGCGGCAAGAACGTCTCGCCCGCCGGTTTGGAGGACCGACTTCGTGCGGGCGCTCTGATCAGCCAGGCTGTTGTCGTAGGCGATCAGAAACCGTTCATCGGGGCGCTCATCACTCTCGACCCGGAGGCGTTCGATCGGTGGAAGTCCGCGCACGGCAAGGCCGCAGACGCCACGGCGGCGGATCTGCAGAAGGACCCCGATCTCGTCGCCGAGATCGATGCTGCCGTCGCCGACGCCAACAAGTCCGTCTCGCACGCGGAGTCCATCAAGAAGTATCGACTGCTCCCCCATGATTTCTCGGAGGAAAGCGGCGAGCTGACCCCGACGATGAAGCTCAAGCGCAACGTCATCACAAAGGCGTACGCCGACGAGATCGAATCCATCTACGCCCGGTGAGGCCAACGGCCTCGAACTACGGACGCTAGATCAACGATCGCAACTTCTCCGTCAGCACGTCCCAACGCCACTCGGCGTCGACCCACGCACGGCCGGCGTTGCCCATCTGCGTCGCCAGCGCGCGATCGGACAGGATTCGCACGATCGCATCGGTGATGCACGAGACCGAAGTTCCGTCGACCACGAGCCCGGTCTTGTTGTGCTGCACAGCTTCCGGCGCACCCCCGGACGTGCCGGCTACGACGGGCACACCGCAGGAAGACGCTTCGAGGTAGACGATTCCGAGGCCCTCCACGTCGAGACCCGCGCCACGGGTGCGGCTCGGCATGGCGAACACGTCGGCGATGGTGTGGTGGGCGGCAAGCTCCGCGGACGGCACCGTGCCGGTGAACACCACGTGCTGCTCCATGCCGGTGGATCGAACGAGCTCGCGCAGAGTCTTCTCGTACGGCCCTCCTCCGACGATCACCAGAACGGCACCGTCGACGGCTCGCCGAATTCCCGGGAGCGCTCGGATCAGGAAGTCCTGTCCCTTACGGGGTACGAGCCGCGAGAGACACAGAACGGTGGGTCGGTCGCCGAGGCCGTAGCGCGCGCGAAGTTCCGCTCGCGCGGCGTCATCGGGGACGAAACGATCCGTATCGACACCGGGCGGCAGGTGCTCGAGGGCTGCGGTCCGACCGAACGCCGAGCTGAACCGACCCCGGGTGTACTTGCTGACGTAGGTCACCACATCGGTGTTCTCGCCGATCGTGCGTAGGGTCGCCCGTCCGCCCGGCACCATCGACCAGCCGACCTCGTGACCGTGCGTGCTGGCCACGATGCGCTCTGCCCCAGCCTTGCGCAGGTGCGACGACATCACGGCCAACGGGGCCGACGCCCCGAACCACACCGAGTCGCACCGATGCGACTTCAGGATTCGAGCTGCCCGGCGCGCCACGAGCGGAGTCGGCAGCATCAGTGTCGTCGGATGCCGGATCACCTCGAACGGCTGCTTGGCATCGAACTTCTCGTGCGAGTCACCGCGCCACCGCGGTGCATAGACCACGAGCTCGTCCGCGGGTAGTTGCGAGGCGAAACTGTGCAGGTATGACTGGATTCCACCCGGGCGAGGCGGAAAGTCGTTCGTCACGAGAAGAGTACGACGCATGGCGTCAACCGTAGCGCTCGAGGTCAGCGCGCCCGATCAGCCACCCAGTTGCCCCACGAGGCGACGAACTGGGTGCGGTCCAATCCCAGTACCGACGCGAAGGCGGCATCGGTGGAGCCGTCCGAGGCAGGTCCAGACGCCAACGCCTCGTACAGCCTGCGCAGTGTCGGCTCGCCGAACCGATCGGCCACGAAGGCGAACACCGACCATGCCGACTCGTAGGCCACACTCGACCGTGCCCCTCCGGCACCGAAATCCTCGTCCTTCGGCAGCACCGTCGGCGGTCCACCCGACGCCACGATCGCGGCGAGGGTAGGAGCGAGCTGCGAAGAATCGGCACCGGAATTGCGGTACCCGGAGTAGTCGGCGAACCCCTCCGCCACCCACAACGCCGTACCGTCCGCCGTCCGCGCCCTGGCCGCCACATGGGTCAACTCGTGCCGCAGAACCGAGCGAACGGTGAACGGCGTCAAGCGGGCCGCGGCATCGGGACCGAACACCACCCGCTGGCCGGTCGGACGCGAACCGTCCCCCGCCACCGCGTCGGACACGGTCACCGCAGCCACGTCCGTCGACGGATCGGATCCGGTCAGCTCGGCGAACTCCTCCGCGGAGGATGCAACGAATACCAGACCGTCTCGCGCCCAGTCGTCTCCCCAGAAGTCGGTGACGGCATCGATTGCCGACGGGAGCTCGGCTGCCAGGGCATCGACGAATTGCTCCCGGTCCGGATGCCCCATGACCACCGATGTCCCCGAAGTCGTGGGAACCGATCGTGTCGTCAACGATCCGAAGTCCCACGGCCCACGCCAGGTGTGGCGTCGATACTCGGGCAGGTCCGCATCGTCGACGAGCCGCCATCGACCGTCCCGCTCGGCTACGACGAGCGAGACCGGCCGACTCGTCGGCGACGCGTCCGGCCCTGCCACGGCGTAGCGCAGATACACCGGCGGTGCCCAGATGTCGGTGGCGTCTAGCGGCTCTGCGATCGAAGGAGGGACCGGTGTCTCCGGCTCGTCGCCCAGGACGTAGCCGAATTCGGAGAACGGTACGCCCGGAACCGACGCGGCCCGACGTACCTGCGCCTCGACGAAATCAGGATCGGCCCGCGGATCCATCAATTCCCGCAGACCGTCGACGTCTCCAGCGCGAACTGCGCCGGCCCATCGGTCGAGAAGGACGGTCACATCGGCGCGGCGCTGCTGATCGTAGGTCGGCGGGGCCTGGCCGACGGACGTGTCGGTCGACGTAGCTCGGGATTCACCGTCAGTGCTGTAGACGTTGTGAAAGACGACCACCGAGAGCGCTACTGCAGCAACGAGAACAAGTGCCGTCCACCGAAGCCGCGCCGATCGGACCAGGAGGCGGATCCCCGCGGGCTGGTTCGGCCCGCTCATACGCGCAGGCGTCGATCGTCGAGGCACACCTCAGTATCGACGCGCCCCGTAGTACGGGAACGATGCCATCGACTGCACCTTGACGGGGACCCCGAATGTCGACGCGTGCAACACGTTGCCGTTACCTGCATAGATACCGACGTGCGAGGCGTCCGGATAGAACAGCACCACATCTCCCGGCTGCAGATCCTTCTGATCCACCGGTGTACCGCCTTCGGCCTGAGCCTGACTCGACCGAGGGAGCGTCTTTCCCACCTGCTTGTACGCCCACACCACCAGTCCCGAACAGTCGAAGCCGTCCGGGCCTGTTCCACCCCAGACGTACGGCTTGCCGATCTGCGTCAGACCGGCTTGCAACGCGCTGGTACCCGACCCTGGCGTCAGATTCTGCAGAATTGTCGTGGGATCGAAACCGTCGGGCAATGCCGATCCAGCGAGCGAGAGCTGCTCGGACGACGACAGCGCGCTGTAGGCGGCCATCACCTCGGCTATCTGGCCCTGCAGTTCGCTCTGCTTGGCCTGGAGATCGTCACTGACCGCTTTGGCCTGCTCGGCCGCGACACGAGCTTGGTCCGCGGCCGTCGTTGCCGCTTGTTCGGCCGCAGCGGCATCCGAACTCGCCTGCTGGAATTGGGCAACCTGGCCTGCGGTCTCGGCCGAGATCACATCGAGAGCCGACATCTGGTCGAGCAGTTGCTGAGGCGAGTCGCTGACCATGACAGCGAAGAGGCGGTTCGTACGCGCGCCCTGGTAGTTGACGTTGGCTACCTTGTCCATGGCCGGCTTGAGCTGAGTCAGCTGCGCCTGCGCTGCGTCGAGAGCGGCGCGGCTCCGATCGACGGCGGCCTGGGCATCGAGCTGCTGCGCAGTCTTGGCATCGAGGTCGATCTGAGCGTTGTGCAGAGATTCGTTCGTCTGCTCGGAATCTCGGGAGAGCTCCGCAAGCTTGGTCTGGGCCTCGGACGCCGAGTCGAATCCCGGTTGAGCGATCGCAGTCTGCGTCGGCACTACGGCGATGCTTGCGGCCAACGCGACAGCAACCACCGAGTTACGGGCCAGCCGCCACACTCGGTTCGATCTCGATATCGCCACGGAAAGCGACTCTCCGTCCTTACATCTGTCGCCTACACGAGGCGACGGTTGGATTAGCAGCCCGGAAACGAACCATACCCATGCTCTTGCGGGCGCGGAGGTGAACACCGTCTGAAATTGATGGGGTTCGTCGGTGACAGGTCACAAAGTAAACATCGACCGGGTCTCGATCAGATTACGAACTGGGGCGTCCGCTGTCCACCGGACCGGCGTGTCGCATGCCGTGTCCGGAGACGACGACAGGGTCGAGCCGGGGTACGGCTCGACCCTGTCGGTCGATCACAGCGAACGTCTGCGCTCGAATCAGTAACGACGAGCACCGTCGAACGGCATCGAGTCCACGGGAGCAACCTTGACCGGCACGCCGGACGTGGATGCGTGCACGACGTTGCCGTCGCCGATGTACATACCCGAGTGCGAGCCGCCGTAGAACGAGACGACATCGCCGGGCATCAGGCTGTCACGCGAAACCGGAGTGCCCGCGGCTGCCTGGTCGTAGCTCGTGCGGGGCAGGCTGACGCCGGCCTGCTTGTACGCCCACTGGATCAGACCCGAGCAGTCGAACGAATCCGGACCCGAGGCGCCGTACACGTACGGAGCGCCGATCTTGGACTCAGCAGCCTGAACGGCCTTCGCTGCGGGCGTGACCTGGGGAGCCAGCGGCGCGCCCGGTGCGGGGATACCCGGAATGTTGAGGGGAGGGAGGCCCGGGATGTCGGGAATCTCGAAGGTTCCGACGCCGGGGATGGTGAGGGGGGCCGCCATCGCGGGTGCAGCGGGAAGAATGACCACGCCTGCCGTGAGCGCTCCGGCTACGAGAACTCGCCGCAATGATCGGTTGGAAAGTTGTGACGCCACGAAAGATGGTGCTCCGTTTCTTCCTATCGTCCGCCGACCGAGTTAGCTGACGGGTTCGGGCTGGGAAGAGCAGCCCTACCCACCGGCCACCGTGGGTGGCTCAGCGGGATTCACCCCAGTAGATATCGGGTTCCCGGTACGAACACTCTCGCGAGTGATCGATTAGGCGGTGACTTGCGACGCCACTCCGGTTTGGACTGGCGAGACTCCGCAAGGTCTCAGGAAGGTTACGAAATGGCATACCCCTATGTCGACCCCAACGCGCCGACGCAACCGAATTCGACCCGAATTTCGCTAACCAGCGCGCTGATCCCCCGGTGCGTCACGAGTCGGTAACGACGGAACTTCGGCGGTCTCGTCCGCGTTCGTCACGAGCTTGAGCGTAGGGACGAGACCGACATCCGCGAGCACACCCATCGCACCCAGTTCCTCCTGCTCGAGCGTTATCGGCGAGGGTGGTCCGACCCACCGTCCGTCCGACCTCGATGGCATTCCCGGCGGCCCCAGAAGCACCGTCACGACGCAGTCGGCGCAGGCGATGTCACGGACCAGGCAGTCACTGCAGTCGATGATCATTGTGATCCTTGTCTCTTTGCTGTTTCAGGCGGCCGAATCAGCCGATCGAGCGAAAGGTAGCGCGCGCCACCGACAGGTTTCGTGACACTTCACGGTCCGGGCGCGACGACACGGTCACCGACGACGCCGCCATGCGCGTTCTTGTCGGAGGTCGGACCTACCGTCGTCCCGGTGAGCCTGCCCATCCAGCTGACGTTCGACGAACTGGACACCCCACTGCACGAGACCACGTTCGTCGTCGTCGACCTCGAGACCACCGGCGGCAGCGCAGACACGGAGGCCATCACCGAGATCGGAGCGGTCAAGGTTCGAGGAGGCGAGATTCTCGGCGAATTCGCGACCCTCGTCGATCCGGGCAGGTCCATTCCCCCGTACATCGTCGAACTCACCGGAATCACGTCGGCGATGCTGATCGGGGCGCCTCGGATAGAACGAGTGCTACCCGGTTTCCTCGAGTTCGCCCGCGGCTCGGTGCTGGTGGCCCACAACGCGGGCTTCGACACCGGTTTCCTCAAGGCCGCCGCCAGTCGTCTCGACATAGCGTGGCCCCGGTTCCAGGTGCTGTGCACCGTCAAGCTGGCTCGACGGGTACTCACGCGCGACGAGGCACCCTCGGTCAAACTCTCCGCGCTGTCCACACTGTTCCGATCCGGCACCCGGCCGACTCACCGGGCACTCGACGACGCCCGTGCAACGGTCGACGTTCTGCACGGCCTCATCGAACGAGTGGGCAATCAGGGCGTTCACAGTTATGCCGAGTTGGTCGACTACCTTCCGGCGGTGTCGGCCGGCCAGCGCGCCAAACGCGGGCTGGCCGCTCACCTGCCCGGCACGCCCGGCGTCTATCTCTTCCGCGGCCCGTCCGATGAGGTCTTGTACGTCGGCACCTCCAACAACCTCAAGCGCCGAGTACGCAACTACTTCACCGGGTCCGAGACCAGGGGCCGGATGAAGGAGATGGTCTCCCTCGCCACGCGTGTCGACCACGTCGAGTGCGCGCACGCACTCGAAGCCGGTGTCAGAGAGCTACGCCTGCTCTCGGCGCACATCCCGCCGTACAACCGTCGCTCGAAGTTTCCCAAGAAGGGCTGGTGGATCACCCTCACCGACGAGGCGTTCCCACGACTGTCGATAGTCCGTACGCCGACGCCCAACAGTCTCGGACCGTTCTCGGTTCGCGGTGACGCCGCGGAGGCTTCGGCGCTCGTGGCGGAGTTCTGCCGTCTGCGCACGTGCACCCGCCGGCTGGCTCGTTCGGTTCGACACGGTGACGACTGCCCGGCAACCGACGTCGGCGGCTGCCCAGCGGCGCTCTCCGGGCCGATGACGGCCGACGAGTACTCCGGCGCACCTGCTCAGTTTCTTGCGCTCGTGTGTGGCCAGGACGACGCGATCCTCTATTCCATGCGCCGGCGAGTCGCCGAACTCGCGGACAGGGAGCTCTACGAAACTGCCGCGCGCCTGCGCGACCGGATCGCGATCACCGTGGAGGCGCTACGCCGGATGCATCGGTCGGCGGCCGTGGCCGCCATCGCGGAACTCGTGGCGGCGCGACGGACCGCAGACGGAGGATGGGAGT
This sequence comes from Rhodococcus sp. WWJCD1, assembly GCF_002258735.1. Taxonomy (NCBI): domain Bacteria; kingdom Bacillati; phylum Actinomycetota; class Actinomycetes; order Mycobacteriales; family Nocardiaceae; genus Rhodococcus; species Rhodococcus sp. WWJCD1. The sequence goes on along the minus strand of NZ_NOXY01000027.1, from coordinate 85,091 downwards.
TGATCGTGGTGCGATTCGGCCGTCTGGCCGGTGCTGCGGTCGCTCCCCGCGGAGTGCACCCGATGCCCGTCGTCGATGCCATCACCGCGTCCGCCGAGACGGTGATGCCCGATCCGACGCCGCTGCGAGGTGCGCCGCCGGAAGAGGTCGGCCTCATCGCATCCTGGCTACGCACCGATGGGGTTCGCATCGTGCGCACCAGCAGTGGTTACTGCAGCCCGGCTCGCGCTGCGGGTTCGTGGGAGGACTGGTGCCGAACGGCGAGAGAAGCCGCGCGGCAGGAGTGGAGCCCGCGGAACGACCGGTAGTGCAGGAGTGGAGCCCGCGGAACGACCGGTAGTGCAGGAGTGGAGCCCGCGGAACGACCGGTGGAACTAGGGTTGTGTGGGAGCTCGTCGTACATCGGGCTCGAGATGCATGAGGAGCACAGATGATCAATGCCATCGTCTTGATCGACGCCGAGGCCGATTTGATTCCGGAGGCGGCGCAGGCCGTTGCCGATGTCGATGGTGTGACGGAGGTCTATTCGTGCGCTGGGGATGTCGATCTGATCGCCATCGTCAAAGTGCGCGACCATGCCTCGATCGCCGACGTCGTCACCAGACACATCAATCGTGTGCGTGGCGTTCGGAGCACCACGACTCACATTGCGTTCCAGTCTTATTCGAGCGCCGACGTCGATGCAGGGTTCTCGATCGGCGAGTAGGGCACAGTTCGTCAGTCGGCCAATGCAGTGGTGCAGCGAGCCCAGTCGGCGAGTAGCCGCGACGCGGAACCGTTGTCGACAACCGTTGCAGCAGTTGCCAATCCGGCTTCGATGCGCTCGTGTAGGTTCCCGGAGACGCCCTGATGCGCGGCAATGGCCGCGGCGGCGTTGAGCAGCACGGCATCACGGACCGGCCCGTGTTCGCCGGCGAACACACGATGCGCCACTGCGGCATTGAACTCCGCATCGCCGCCTCCGAGGGCCTCGATGGGTGCCCGGTCGATTCCGTAGTCGAGTGGATCGATCGTCTCGATGGTCACCGAGCCGCCGGACACCACGTGCACCGTTGTCGTGGTGGACAGGGTGATCTCGTCCAGTCCGTCGTCGCCGCGCACGACGAGCACCGAGCTGCCACGGCCGGCGAACACGTCGGCCATGACGGGAGCCAAACTTTCGAAGGCGCAGCCGATCAGACCTGCGCGCGGACGGCCCGGATTGGTGAGAGGCCCCAGCACGTTGAAGACCGTCGGGATGCCTATCTCCTTGCGCGGTGCCGCGGCGAAGCGCAGTGCGGGGTGGTGCATCGGCGCGAAGCAGAACCCGATACCGACCTGCTCGACGCTCGCCGCGACTGCGTCGGCTCCCAGAGTCACCCGGACGCCCAGCGCTTCGAGCACGTCGGTCGTGCCGCTCTTGGACGACGCCGCGCGGTTGCCGTGCTTGACCACCCGGATGCCACTGGCCGCAACGACGATGGCGGCCATGGTGGAGATGTTGACGGTGTCGGCTCCGTCACCGCCGGTTCCGACGACATCGACGGCGTTGGTATCGGTGTCCACCAACACCGCGTGCGAAAGCATGGATTCGGCGAGACCGCTCACCTCCGCCGGAGTCGGCCCCTTCATCCTGAGGGCCACTCCGAACGCTGCGATCTGTGCCGCCGTCGCGTTGTCGGCCATGATCTCGTCCATCGCCCAGCCGGTGTCTGCGCTGGAAAGGTCGGTACGAGTCGTCAACGCGCCGAGAATTCGACGCCAGGTTCGTGGCTGCTCGTCTGCGGTCGGTGCGTTCATGGCTGGTTCCGTTCGTCGATCCGTGGCCGCGGCCTTGGTGCGGTGGAAGCTTAGCCAGACGCCGGGTCGGCCTGCGCCGGCTGCAGCGCATCCCACCCGAGCACAGCGCCACCCCGGCGTTGGGCGAGGCCCGCCATTCGAGATCGCTCCTGTGAACAATGAAGCGCGTCGAGCACCTGCACGCGCTGCAGAACCAGAGGAACGCCGTCGTCCACGTGTGGGCGGTATCCATCGATGTCCGACAATTCGGCCGCGGGCCCCACTTCGTAGTCGTCCTGGGCCGCGACCGCGGCCGCGTCCTCTACTTCGTGTGCCGGCAGCAGCAGATGATGCCGAAGCAACACATCCGACGCCGCCGTCCACACCGGCGGAGTTCGGGCTGCGTCGTCGAGCACAGCCGAACACGCCTGTGCGTCGTCGAAGCAACTCGCCACTATCACCAGATCCTCGCGCGTGGGGTCCAGACGTTCTGCGGTCGACCGCGAGAACAGCCGCCGAAACCACCCACCTTCGGTGCTCTTTGCCATGAGGCCAGCCTTGCACGACTGGACCCTACCGGCCCGTACAGTCCTCCTGACCAGCGTGGGAACAAGGACGCTCCTGGATTCGTTGTGTTGCGACGCGCCCAGAGCGGACCCGGATATGCCTTCCGTACTACGACGGGTCATACTTCTTTCTGTGACGAGCGCTGTAGGGACTCAAGGATCGGCAATCACCCAACGCGTGCACTCGCTGAACCGTCCCAATATGGTCAGCGTCGGCACGATCGTGTGGCTGTCGAGTGAACTCATGTTCTTCGCCGGGCTGTTTGCGATGTACTTCGTCGCGCGAGCCCAGGCGAACGGAAATTGGCCGCCGGAACCGACCGAGTTGAACCTCACTCTGGCCGTACCGGTGACGGCCGTGCTGATCGCGTCGTCGTTCACGTGCCAGCTGGGCGTGTTCGCCGCTGAGCGCGGAGACGTCTTCGGCCTTCGACGGTGGTACATCGTCACGCTGGCCATGGGCGCGTTCTTCGTGTCCGGCCAGGCGTACGAGTACTACCACCTGGTGCACGAGGGCACGACGTTGTCGAGCAGCGTGTACGGATCGGTCTTCTACATCACGACCGGCTTTCACGGACTGCACGTGATCGGCGGACTCATCGCGTTCGTCTTCCTGATCACCAGAACCCTGGTCAGTAAGTTCACTCCCGCGCAGGCCACCGCCGCCATCGTCGTCTCGTATTACTGGCACTTCGTCGACATCGTCTGGATTGCCCTCTTCGCGACTATCTACTTCATCCGCTAGTGACAGTCAGCACGCCAAAGATAACGAACGAACGGATTCAGCCCCCGACGTTCGGTCCGTCCCGACACGACAAGGGATAGAAGATGAGTACATCTCCCCCAGCAGCATCCGTCGACAAGGCCGCCGCCAAGACGCGACGGCAGCGTAAGACGCGCCGACGCATCACAGGTGCTCTCGTTCTGATGATGGGCCTTCTGAGCGCGGGTTTCCTCGCTTCGGCCCTCACACCGACTCCGCAGGTCGCTACCGCCGACACCGACTCGGCTGCGCTCATTCGCGAAGGCAAGCAGTTGTACGACACGTCGTGCGTGACGTGCCACGGTGCCAACCTGCAGGGCGTTCAGGATCGCGGACCGAGCCTCATCGGCGTCGGCGAAGCGGCTGTCTACTTCCAGGTGTCCAGTGGCCGTATGCCTGCTGTGCGTAACGAGGCGCAGGCACTCCGGAAGCCACCGAAGTTCAACGACAAGCAGATCGACGCCCTCGGTGCCTACATTCAGGCCAACGGCGGCGGACCCACGGTCATCCTCGACGACAACGGCGAGGTTGCACAGGAGTCCCTGCGCGGCGACGACATCGCACGTGGCAGTGAGCTGTTCCGGTTGAACTGCGCGTCCTGCCACAACTTCACCGGGCAGGGCGGTGCCCTGTCCTCCGGCAAGTTCGCGCCGGATCTGGGGCCTGCGAACGAGCAGGAGATCTACACCGCGATGGTGACAGGTCCGCAGAACATGCCGAAGTTCTCCGATCGTCAGCTGACGATCGAGGAGAAGTCGGACATCATCGCGTACGTCAAGTCGGCTCAGGAAACCAAGGCCGCAGGCGGTTGGGGTCTCGCGGGCTTCGGTCCCGGCACCGAGGCGATCGCGCTGTGGGTTGTCGGTATCGCCGCAGTCGTCGGCGCAACACTGTGGATCGGAGCGAGATCATGAGCGACGGCGATTCCGGCCGCAAGGACGCAGCAAACACCGGTGGTGTGGATGCCGACAAGAAGTACACCGACGAGGAATTGGCTTCGCTGAGCCGCGACCAGCTGGTCGAGCTCGGTACCAACCTCGATGGCGTCGACGTCGCCTTCCGCAGAAACCGCTGGGCCGTCGAGGGCACCCGGGCCGAGAAGCGCGCCGAGCGCAGCGTGGCGATCTGGTTCGCCATCGCCGGTCTTTCGGCCGTCGCCTTCATCGGTGTCTACCTGTTCTGGCCGTGGCAGTACGCCGGAATCGGCGACGAGAACTACAACCTCTACTCGCTGTACACGCCTTTGATCGGCGGCACGATGGGTCTGGCGATCCTCGCCGTCGGCGTCGGTGCTGTGCAGTTCACCAAAAAGTTCATTCCCGAAGAGGTCTCCATCCAGGACCGCCACGACGGAAGTTCGTCGGAGACGGACCGCAAGACCTTGGTCGCCGAGCTCGGCGACTCACTCGACACGTCGACCATCGGTCGTCGCAAGGTGATCAAGCGATCACTGTTCTTCGGTGGCGGCGCACTCGGCGTCATGGCGTTGCTTCCTCTCGGTGGCCTGATCAAGAACCCCTGGGCCAAGGGCGAAGATTCTCCGTTGTGGGTATCCGGCTGGACACCTCGCTACGATGGAGAGACCATCTACCTCCGACGAGACACCGGGCGACCGGAAGATGTCGTTCTCGTTCGGCCCGAGGACTTGGACGCTGGTGCCATGGAGACTGTCTTCCCGTTCCGCGAATCCGACCGCGAGAGCGAGCACGAACTTCTCGTGTCCCTGCGCGGAATTCGCAACGCCGTCATGCTCATCCGCCTGCGCCCCGACGCCGCCAGCACGGTCGTCAAGCGCAAGGGCCAGGAGAGCTACAACTACGGCGACTACTACGCCTACTCCAAGATCTGCACGCACTTGGGTTGCCCGACATCGTTGTTCGAGCAGCAGACAAACCGCATTCTCTGCCCCTGCCATCAGTCGCAGTTCAACGCGCTCGAGTACGCCAAGCCGATCTTCGGACCGGCCGCGCGCGCGCTGCCCCAGCTTCCCATCACAGTCAACGAGGAGGGATACCTAGTGGCACAAGCCGATTTCAAGGAAGCACTGGGCCCCGCCTTCTGGGAACGTCGACCGGAGCGTGATTCATGAGTCCTTCATTGCAAACCCTCGCAGCCAAGCAGGCCGACGACGTAGACAGTCGTTACCACTTGGCACCGGGATTGCGCCGTCAGATCAACAAGGTGTTCCCTACCCACTGGTCGTTCCTGCTCGGTGAGATCGCGCTCTACAGCTTCGTGATCCTGCTGATCTCCGGCGTTTTCCTCACCCTGTTCTTCGACCCGTCACTGAGCGAGGTCGTCTACCAGGGCGCGTACACCCCACTCAACGGCGTGACGATGTCGCGCGCATACGCCACTGCCCTCGATATCTCGTTCGAGGTCCGCGGTGGTCTGTTCATGCGACAGATCCACCACTGGGCGGCACTGATGTTCGCTGCGTCGATCATCGTGCACATGGCTCGCATCTTCTTCACGGGTGCGTTCCGTCGCCCCCGCGAGGCCAACTGGGTCATCGGTTGCTTGCTGCTGATCCTGGCGATGTTCGAGGGCTTCTTCGGATACTCCCTCCCCGACGACCTGCTCTCGGGCACCGGTCTTCGCGCCGCCTTCTCCGGCATCACGATGAGCATCCCGATCGTCGGTACATGGATGCACTGGCTGATCTTCGACGGCGACTTCCCTGGCACCATCATCATTCCGCGCCTGTACGTGGCTCACGTCCTGCTGCTGCCGGCAATCATCCTGGCGTTGATCGCAGCTCACCTCGCGCTGGTCTGGTACCAGAAGCACACGCAGTTCCCCGGACCGGGACGTACCGAGAAGAACGTCGTCGGCGTTCGTATTCTCCCGGTGTTCGCGGTCAAGTCCGGTGCATTCTTCGCCGTGACGTTCGGTGTTCTGGCAGCAATGGGTGGTCTGCTTCAGGTCAACCCGATCTGGAACCTCGGCCCGTACAACCCGTCGCAGGTCTCGGCAGGTTCACAGCCCGACTTCTACATGATGTGGACCGACGGCCTGGCTCGACTCTGGCCCGCCTGGGACATCTACATCGCCGGTCGCTACACCATCCCGGCCGTGTTCTGGGTGGCAGTGATCATGGGCCTCGTGTTCACGGTCATGATCGCCTACCCGTGGATCGAGAAGCGCCTCACCGGCGACACTGCACACCACAACCTGCTGCAGCGTCCCCGCGACGTACCGGTCCGTACGGCCATCGGCGCGATGTCCATCGCGTTCTACGTCGTCCTGACGCTCTCCTGCGTCAACGACCTGATCGCGTACAAGTTCGACATCTCGCTCAACGCCATGACCTGGATCGGTCGAATCGGCGTGCTGATCCTGCCTCCGATCGCCTACTTCGTTGCCTACCGGTTCTGCATCGGTCTGCAGCGCAGCGACCGGGCGGTACTCGAGCACGGCATCGAAACCGGAATCATCAAGCGTCTCCCGCACGGCCAGTACGTGGAAATCCACCAGCCGCTCGGACCGGTCGACGATCACGGACACCCGATTCCGCTCGACTACCAGGGCGCACCGGTACCCAAGAAGATGAACAAGCTCGGCTCGGCCGGTAAGCCCGGCTCCGGATCGTTGTTCACCCCGGACCCGGTGGCTCAGAGCAAGGCTCTCGAAGATGCACTGCACAAGGGCGAACACGAGCAGCTCGCGATGCTCCGCAACTACCAGGCGGGAATTCTCGGCAGCGGCTCGAACGGCAACGGTCATGCAAACGGCAACGGCCACTCGAACGGCAACGGTCATGCAAATGGCAACGGGCACTCGAACGGCAACGGCCACTCGAATGGAAACGGGCACGAAGACGCGGCGATCACGTCGGGTCGTCAGGACAGCGACAGCGATCGCTGATATCTGACACAGCACAACAGAAGGGCGGCACCGGCAACGGTGCCGCCCTTCTTTGCGTCCACTGCACTTGGACAAGACGAAGCGTCCACACCGACGGACAGGGACCTTCGTACCTCTCCCCTCCCCCGGCCTCCGGCGGCCCCACACGGCGAGCACAAACAGTCGGCGGACCGTCTCCGTGCGAGTGCGCCACTGGGTCGCAACAGATCGGCCTCACCGGTATTACTATCGGCACATGGTCCGAATCCCCCTCACCCCCGGCGAACTCGCTCGCGGTGCCAGGCTCGGCGCAACACTGCGTCGTTACCGAGGCAGCCGCACCATGACCGATGTCGCCGACGCTGCCGGCATCTCGGTCGAGACGCTCAGAAAGATCGAGACCGGACGTATACCGACTCCTGCGTTCTTCACCGTCGCGGCCCTGTGCGAGGCGCTGGGCATCTCGTTGGACGCCTTGGCGGACTCGACCTCGGACTCGATAGCGAGACACTCCGAGGCCGACGCCTCCTGACGTCGCGGACGCCCACTCCTGGTCGCCCCCACCTCTCGTCGCGCACCGTTCTTGGGCCGTCATTGCTACACGTGCCGTCGCCGAGGCTCTGGAACTCACCACGGGTACAGAAAAGGGCCCCGATCGTTCTCGCGAACGATCGGGGCCCTTTTCTGACGAAGGCAATCAGTGGCGCTCGGCTCCGACGTGGTACTCGAACACCAATCCGGCGGCCGCCGCGATGACGCACACGACTCCCAACGCGATCAGCCACGGCTGGAAGAAAGCGAACCCCAGAGCTGTGATGGACGCAGCGCCGGCGAGCACGATCGGCCAGAAGCTGCCGGGGCTGAAGAAGCCCAGATCGCCTGCGCCGTCGCTGACCTCGGCATCGTCGAAGTCTTCGGGGCGGGTGTCGAGGCGGCGGGCGACGAACCGGAAGTACGTACCGACGATCAACGTCAGACCTACCGACAGGAAGATCGCGGTGACGCCGGCCCATTCCACTCCGGTGCGGCTCAGGCCCGTGAACAACGCGTACACGATGCCGACCAGGAGGAAGAAGACAGTGAGGATCTCGAAGATCTTGGCTTCGATTTTCATATCAGCATGCTTCCTTGGTCAGTTGCCTTCGGCGACAGTGGCGGTACGGACGGTGCGATCGGTCTCGAACGGGGAGGTGCTCGTTGCGACAGGGCTTTCACCGATGGCTTCCAGGGCCTGCGCATTGGTGAGCGCTTCGCCGCCCTCGGACACCGGCTTACGGAGCTCGACGTACTGCTCGAACCGATCCGGGGACACAGCACGAACCTCGAAGTTCATCATCGAGTGGAAAGTGCCGCACATTTCGGTGCACCGGCCGACGAAAGAGCCTTCGCGTTCGATTTCGCTGATCTGGAAGACGTTGTCGGAGTGGTTCTCCTCGGGGTTGGGGAGAACGTCACGCTTGAACAGGAACTCCGGTACCCAGAAACCGTGGATGACGTCCGAGGACGCGAGCACGAATTCGATGCGCTTGCCGGTCGGCAGAACCAGAACCGGAATCTCGTCGCTCGAGCCGACCGTTTCGATCTTGTTGTAGTGCAGGTAGGACAGGTCCTGCGTGGATGCACCGTTGATCGGTCCGGGAACGAACTCGCCGTCCTCGCTTCCCTCGGCGCCTTCGCCGGGGGTAGCGGCGGCTTCTGCTGCCGCCTGCTCCTCTTCGTCGGTGCCCTCGTACTTGGCGGCACCGTCCTTGAGGTCGATAGTCCGGTAGCCGAACTTCCAGTTCCACTGGTACGCAGTGACGTCGACCTGCACGTCGGGGTCGGCCTGCTTCTCGTCGACGTAGTTCTGCACCACCACGGTGAAGTAGAACAGGACGGCGATGATGACGAACGGCACGGCCGTGTAGAACAGCTCGAGCGGAACGTTGTACGCCGTCTGGCGGGGGAACTCCGGTGAGCTCTTCTTCTTACGGTGGAAGAGCACCACCCAGAAGATCAGGACCCACACGACGATGCCCATGACCAAGGCGGCAATAACCGACCAGGTCCACAGGTCGCCGATGCGTCGCCCCTGAGGAGTGACGCCAGAGGCGAAACCAAAATTGAGTACGTTGTCGCTGCTGATGGAACAGCCCGACAGCATCAACGCGGCTACACCGAGAAATGCTGTCAGCCCCGCTCGCCGAAGGATCCGACTATGCGCCACGTTCACGCCTTCCTGATTGCCCACCACTGAAGAATAAGGGCTTCCACATGGAGATGCCCGAGTACTACGCAGCGTAGACCAAAGCCGACGGATAGCCATCCTTGGGTCGTCACCTACGCTCGTGCGTGTCTGCGGCATACTCGGTTCCTGATCTGCCGTCCCGCTGACGCCGCTCGCGGAGACTCGGACCGCTGCATTGTCCCCAACTGCGAGAAGAGGTAGCAGACGCTGTGTGTGGACTGCTCGGAGTACTCACGTCTCACGGAACGACCGCCGCCGGAGTCGAGCTGGTGAGCTCGGCAACCCACTGCATGCGACACCGAGGCCCGGACGAGCCCGGCGGCACGTGGCACGACGACGACGTCGTCTACGGCTTCAACCGGTTGTCGTTCATCGACATCGAACACTCGCATCAGCCGATGCGATGGGGTCCGCCCGAGTCGCCGAACCGGTACGCGCTCGTCTTCAACGGCGAGATCTACAACTACCTCGAGTTGCGCGCGGAGTTGGCGCGTGATCATGGAGCAGAGTTCGCCACAGAGGGCGACAGCGAATCGATCGTCGCCGCATTCCACTACTGGGGTCCTGCCGCAGTGCAGCGACTGCGGGGCATGTTCGCGTTCGCAGTCTGGGACACCGAGACCCGCCAGATGTTCATTGCACGCGATCCCTTCGGCATCAAGCCGTTGTTCCTGGCCACCGGCCCGGGAGGCACCGCATTCGGCAGTGAGAAGAAGAGCGTGCTCGAGTTGATGGACCTGGTCGGGGTCGACGACGATCTCGATCAGCGCGCCATCGAGCACTACACCGTGCTGCAGTACGTCCCCGAGCCCGAGACCCTCCACGCGGGGATCCGTCGGCTCGAATCCGGCTGCTACGCCACCCTCTCCCCCGGTACCGCGCCGAAGGTCACCCGATACTTCACGCCGAAGTTTCCGGTCCAACCGTTCGCGCCCGGCAGCGAGAAGGCTCGTTACCAGGAGATCGCCGAGGCGCTCGAAGATTCGGTCGCCAAGCACATGCGCGCCGATGTGACAGTCGGGTCCTTCTTGTCGGGCGGTATCGATTCGACGGCCATCGCGGCGCTGGCAATCCGCCACAATCCTGATCTGATCACCTTCACCACCGGTTTCGAACGTGATGGGTACTCCGAGGTCGACGTCGCCGCGGAGTCGGCGGCTGCCATCGGTGCTCGCCACATCGTCAAGGTCGTCGGGCCGGAGGAGTTCGCGGCATCCATCCCCGAGATCGTCTGGTACCTGGACGACCCGGTGGCGGATCCGGCCCTCGTACCGCTGTACTTCGTCGCCAAGGAGGCGCGCAAGCACGTGAAGGTCGTGCTGTCCGGCGAGGGCGCGGACGAGTTGTTCGGCGGGTACACCATCTATCGCGAGCCGCTGTCACTGAAGCCGTTCGAGTCGCTTCCGGCATTCCTCAGACGCGCTGCCGGGTCGTTGAGCGAGCGGATCCCGGAAGGTACCCGCGGAAAAAGCCTGCTGAACCGTGGATCGATGACTCTCGAAGAGCGGTACTACGGAAACGCTCGCAGCTTCAACGACGCACAACTGCGGTCCGTACTGCGCGAATTCCGACCGGAATGGACCCACCAGGACGTCACTGCGCCGATCTACGCGCAGTCGCAGGGCTGGGATCCGGTGGCTCGCATGCAGCACCTGGACCTGTTCACGTGGTTGCGCGGCGACATCCTGGTCAAAGCCGACAAGATCACCATGGCGAATTCGCTCGAACTCCGAGTCCCGTTCCTGGACTCGGAGGTCTACAGGGTCGCCGAGAAGCTGCCGCTCGAGCAGAAGATCACCAAGGACACCACCAAATACGCCTTGCGCCAGGCGCTCGAGGGGATCGTTCCCGGTCACGTACTGCATCGCGCCAAACTGGGATTCCCTGTGCCGCTGCGGCATTGGCTGCGAGGCACCGAACTGTTCGACTGGGCGCACCAGCAGATCGCGGAGTCTGAGACCGATCATTTGCTGAACAAGCCCGCCATAGTCGCGATGCTCAACGACCATCGCGCCGGAAAGTCCGATCACAGCCGACGTCTGTGGACGCTGCTGATCTTCATGGTGTGGCACGGCATCTTCGTCGAGAAGCGCATCGTGCCGCAGATCGCCGAACCGGAATACCCGGTCAACATCTGACCGGTACACCCGTCTCACCCGGGATCAATGTGGATTCCAGTCGCTCAGATTGCAACAAAGCCGCATTGATCCCGCTGAGTGAGGCCGATCTCAGGCCGGCAGCAGCCCGCCGATCTCCTCGCCTGCCTCGGTGCCGTAGGCCGCGCTCAGACGCTTGATCGCGTCGTCGCGGTTCAGGCTCCACTCCTGCGTTCCGGTGGTTTCGAGAACCAGAACTGCGACGAGCGAGCCGAGTTGCGCTGCACGTTCGATGCTTGCTCCGGCCAGATGCGCGGTGAGGAAACCGGCGCGGAAGCCGTCGCCGACGCCGGTCGGATCGACCTTGCTGGTTTCCGGTACGACACCGATGTGGGTATGCGCACCGTCCTTGGTGACGATGTCCACGCCGCGCTTGCCCAATGTGGTGACACGCAGATCCACCTTCGCGGCGATGTCTTCGTCGGACATACCGGTCTTCTGCTTGAGCAGAGCCCATTCGTACTCGTTGGTGAACAGATACGCGGCGCCGTCGATCATCTCCATTGCCTGTGCAGCATCGAGGCGAGCGAGCTGCTGAGACGGGTCGGCCGCGAACGGGATGCCCGCAGCGCGGCACTGGGCGGTGTGCGCTGTCATCGCATCGGGGTCGTTGGCACCGATCAGAACCAGATCCAGGTCGTGCTGGGTCGCCAGCGCTTCGATGGAAATATCGCGAGCCTCACTCATGGCCCCGGGGTAGAACGATGCGATCTGCGCCATGTCCTGGTCCGTGGTGCAGACGAAACGCGCCGTGTGGGCGGTGGCGGAGATGCTCACGCCACTGCAGTCGACGCCGTGTTCTTCGAGCCAGCTGCGGTATTCGGCGAAGTCCGGTCCGACAGCTCCCACGAGCAGCGGCGAGCCGCCGAGGACTCCGAGCGCGTAGGCGATGTTGCCGCCTACTCCTCCTTTGCGGATAACCAGGTCGTCGACCAGAAAGCTCAACGAGATGTTCGAGATCTGGTCGGCGACGATCTGCTCGGCGAACCGTCCGGAGAATCGCATCAGATGGTCGGTCGCTATCGAGCCGGATACCGCGAGAGTCACGAAGGAGAGCCTTTCGAATGGAGGTGCTGGTTTGCTGACAGGCAGACACGACTGTGACCGATACACGCATGCGTGTATCGGTCACAGTCGAAAACGGGTCAGCTCAGTTGAACGAGTCGCCGCACGCGCACGAACCCGTGGCGTTCGGGTTGTCGATCGTGAAGCCCTGCTTCTCGATCGTGTCCACGAAGTCGATGGATGCACCCTCGACGTAGGGGGCGCTCATCCGGTCCACTGCGAGGGTGACGCCGTTGAAGTCGACCGCGAGGTCTCCGTCGAGGCTTCGATCGTCGAAGAAGAGCTGGTAACGCAATCCTGCACAACCACCCGGCTGCACCGCGATGCGCAGCGCGAGGTCGTCGCGGCCTTCTTGATCCAGCAACGCCTTGGCCTTGGCCGACGCGGTGTCGGTCATGGTGACCTTGTGCGCCGTGGTTTCGGTTGTTGTGGTCTCGCTTGAAACGGTCATGGGCTCTCCCTATCAGTCGTACAAAACCCGTGAACTACTCAACCGTACTCTCGGTGCCTCTATTCCTCACGCTCGCCGCCTCGGATTCGCGGCAGAGTCTGCAACCTCGCCGGCGATACGTGCAGCCAGCAGTTCGAGCTGGTTGGCTGCATCGGACATCGCCAACTCCACCGATCCCGCGAACTCGCTGATCGAATGTGCGGCCTCGATACCGGCCGAGGCCAGGTCGTCCTCGGCCAACGTGACCTGCCCCGCGAGCACGATCGTCTCCACCCCGGTCGCGCCACCGGCGGCCGCGATTCTGGTCACCAGCTTGCCGCGCAGCGATTGTGAATCGAACTTTCCCTCACCCGTCAACACCAGATCGACGGTCTCGAGCAGTTCCTGCTGTCCGGTTCGCTCGGCCACCACGACGGCCCCCGGCTGTTGTGTGCCGCCGAGTGCGAACAAGGCGGCACCGAGGCCGCCCGCGGCTCCTGCACCCGGCCGCTTCGCCACGTCGTGACCCGCTGCGGACAGAACTGCGGCCCAGTCGGTGTTCAGCTCCTCGAGTCTTTCGACCGTCTCGGTGTCGGCACCCTTCTGCGGGCCGAACACCCGAGCCGCACCCCACTCGCCCAACAGCGGATTTTCCACATCCGATGCGGCGACAAGGTCGATCCCCGACAATCGAGCGACCGCCGATCCCAGTCCGCCCAGCGCGCGAATCAGCGCACGGCCGCCGTCGGTGCAACTGCTGCCGCCGAGCCCGACGAAGATCGTTCGAGCCCCGCTGCCGATCGCTGCATCGATCAGTTGCCCGACGCCGTAACTGCTGGCTTTCAGTGCGGACAGGGGGCTCGGCGGACCGTCGAGCAGATGCAGCCCGCACGCCTGCGCTGATTCGATGTATGCCGCTTGGCCGTCGAGCAGCCAGCGTGCCCGAACCGGGGTGCCGAGCGGTCCGTCGACGTCGGCGACCTGCACAGTGCCGATGCGCGAGGCCAGCACCTCGACGAATCCGGGCCCGCCGTCGGATTGGGGGGCGAGCTCGAGTTGGTCCTGCTGTCGAACCGACGCCCATCCCTTCGCGATTGCATGGGCCGCGTCCGCGGCGGTCAGGGTGTCTCCGAAGGAATCGGGCGCAATCATCACTCGCATCGTGGAAAGTCTAGGGCCGCACCATGCGAACGGCATCTGCTGATCTGCTAGCTGACCTGGCCGGTGTTCGAGATCGATACGTCATCCCATACTCTGGATGCGTGAAGCTGCTACGCCGTGGAAACTCCGACAATTCGGACGAACAGAACTCGAACGAATCCGAGTCGACTGCGTCCGGGAACGAGGCCGCATCTCCGGTGTCCCTCGGCAAGGGCCGGCCGACACCCAAGCGCCGTGACGCCGAGTCCCGTCGGCGTGGTCCGGTCGCTCCGGCTCCCCTGACGAGCAAAGAGGCTCGCGAGCGCCGCAAGGCGAACAAGGGCAGCAAGGAAGACCGCAAGGCCGCGTCCAACGAGCGCCGCGCCGCTGCAGCCGAGCGCCGTGCGCGCATGCTGGCCGGTGACGACAAGTACCTACTCCCCCGCGACAAGGGTCCGGTTCGCGCGTACGTTCGCGACATCGTCGATGCGCGGCGCAATCTCGTCGGACTGTTCATGCCGCTCGCACTGATCCTGATCTTCGCACTGTTCCTGCAGCCTGCGGTGCAGCAGTACGTCACTCTCGGCATGTTCGTGATGATGCTGTTCATGGTCGGCGAGGGCATCTACCTCGGCAAGATGATCAACAACAAGATCCGAGTCCGATTCCCCGAGACCACGGACGGCGGCTTCAAGATCGGGTGGTACGCCTTCGTCCGCGCGTCCCAGATTCGTAAGATGCGCGCACCCAAGCCGCGAGTCAGCGCCGGCGCGGCTGTCTGACGTCGGTGGGTGAACCGACTCGAACCCTCGTACTCGGTGGTGCCCGCTCCGGTAAGTCCGCGCACGCCGAGTCGTGTGCCGTCACGGAGCCGGTTCGCTACCTCGCTACCGGTAGGCGCGACCACACCGACGAGGATTGGCAGCGTCGCATCGACCTCCATCGGGCGTCCAGACCGCAGCATTGGTCCACCGTCGAGACGGTGACCGCGCTGGCCTCATCGATTTCGGAGCCCTGGGACGGCACCACCCTGGTCGACGACCTCGGAACATGGCTGACGGGGATGCTCGACGACGCTCGGGCGTGGGAGCGACCGCGCGGCACGATCACGCCGGCCGTCGACGATCTTGTCGGGGCGGTTGCGGACTGCACGTCCACCCTTGTGCTGGTCAGTCCCGAGGTAGGTCTGTCCGTGGTTCCCGAATCGCATTCCGGACGCCTCTTCCGAGACGAGCTCGGACTGCTGAACTCTCGACTCGCCGGAGTGTGTGACAGGGTTCTGCTGGTCGTCGCGGGACTCGCGATGACCCTCAAGGAACCACCGGCAGACTTCATCACCGCGAAAGGCGAAGTGTGACAACTCTTTCGGCAGAAGATTCGGCGTCGTCGCCGTTTCGTCCGGTGACCGCTCCGTCCGATTCGGCTCGCTCGGCCGCCGAGGATCGCCAACGTGAACTCACCAAGCCCGCCGGCAGCCTCGGCCGCCTGGAGAAGCTCGGTGAATGGATCGCGGCGTGCCAGGACAGCTGCCCTCCACGCTCGCTCGATCGGGTGCGCGTCGTCGTCTTCGCCGGCGATCACGGGATCGCAGCGCATGGAGTCTCTGCGTACCCGCCGGAGGTGACAGCTCAGATGGTCGAGAACATTCGCGGCGGCGGGGCGGCAGTCAATGTGCTCGCTGACATCGCCGGCGCCACGGTGCGGGTGGTCGATATCGCGGTGGACGCCGAGACCGATTCGTCGGTGTCGGCGTTCAAGATACGACGTTCCAGCGGATCGATCGACCGCGAGGATGCACTGAGCGAAGCCGAGGTTCGAGCAGCGCTCGCCGCGGGAGCAGCCATCGCAGACGAGGAGGTCGACGGTGGGGCGGATCTGCTCATCGCGGGCGATCTGGGTATCGGAAACACCACTCCCGCAACAGTATTGACCGCGATCCTCACCGACACCGAACCTGTTGCGGCCGTGGGCCGAGGCACCGGAATCGACGACGCCGGGTGGATCAGGAAGACCGCCGCAATCCGGGATGCCATGCGTCGAGCGCGACCGGTCGCCAAGAACCCGACCGATCTGCTCCGGGTAGCGGGCGGTGCCGACTTCGCGGCGCTGGCCGGATTTCTCGCACAGGCCGCGCATCGTCGCACCCCGGTGATTCTCGACGGCCTCGTGGTGACCGCGGCCGCGTTGGTGGCAGAGGACGGCGCGGCCGGGGCACGGGACTGGTGGGTTGCCGGGCACCGCTCGGCCGAGCCCGCTCACACACTTGCGTTGCGTCATTTGCGTCTCGAACCGATCGTCGAGCTGGCCATGAGACTGGGTGAAGGGTCCGGTGCCCTCGCGGCACTGCCTCTGGTTCGTGCGGGCGTCGGCACGTTGAACTCGATGGCGACTTTCGCCGACTCCGGTGTCAGCACCGGTGACAGCGGAGACCACAGCACTACCGAAGACCACTGACGGTGCGCGCGCGAGCCGATGGACTGTTGCTCGCGTTCTCCTGGCTGACCGTACTGCCCGTACGCGGCCCCGAGAACGTCGATCGACACGCGGCCGGACGGGCGATAGCTCGTGCTCCGATCGTCGGTCTCGCTCTCGGAGGCACCTGCGCGGCGCTGGTGTGGGCATCGATCACCGTCGGACTGTCGCCGCTGCTCAGCGGACTGATCGGCGTCGCGGCTGCTGCATTGCTGACCAGGGGGATGCACCTGGACGGCCTGGCCGACACCGCAGACGGACTCGGTTGCTACGGCCCGCCCGAGCGCGCGAGAGAAGTCATGAAGTCCGGCAGCGCAGGCCCGTTCGGAGTGGCAGCGCTTGCTCTGGTGTTGGGGATACAGGCCGCAAGCGTGGGCCAGCTCGCTCAGTTGCACATGTGGTGGGCCATCGTGTTCGTCTCGGTCATCGGACGTGTGTCGGTGGTGCTCGCGTGCCGCCGAGGGATCGACGCGGCGGCACCGACCGGCTTCGGCGCGCTGGTGGCAGGCACTCAGTCGACCGCACTCGTGGCGTTGTGGACAGGCGTGGCAACGGCCATGTCCGTATACATCAGGCCCGACCGCCCGTGGCACGGCCCTCTGGTGGTCGTCGTTGTGCTCGCCCTTGCCGTGGTTCTGACTCGGCATTGCGTCCGACGCTTCGGCGGTCTCTCCGGCGACGTGCTCGGGGCCGGAATCGAGACCACCACCGCCCTGGCCGCCATCGGCATTCTCGTCGGGAGCTAGCGGAGTGTGGTCATCCAACCGTGGGTATCGGCGAACGTGCCGCGCTGGATGCCGGTGAGCGTGTCTCGCAGTGCGAGCGTGATCTCGCCGGGCTCGCCGCCTGCGATCTCGAATGCTCCCTCGGTGGACTTGACGCTGCCCACCGGGGTGATGACGGCTGCGGTGCCACAGGCGAACACCTCGGTGATCTCGCCCGAGTCGGCACCCTTGCGCCACTCCTCGGTGGAGATTCGGCGTTCTTCGACGGGGATGCCGGCGTCCGTCGCCAGCGCCAGCAGCGAGTCACGCGTGATGCCGGGGAGGAGCGATCCGGACAGCGATGGCGTCACCAGTCGCGCATCGGAGCCCGAGCCGAAGACGAAGAACAGGTTCATCCCGCCCATCTCCTCGACGTAGCGGCGCTCGGTGGCGTCGAGCCAGACCACCTGATCGCATCCTTCGTCGCTGGCCTGCGCCTGGGCGAGGAGTGACGCGGCATAGTTGCCTGCGAACTTCGCAGCTCCAGTACCGCCCGGTGCCGCTCGGACGTACTCGGTGGACAGCCAGACGCTCACCGGCTTGACTCCCCTGGGGAAGTACGCGCCCGCAGGCGAGGCGATCAGCATGTACCGGTACGAGTCGGCGGGGCGCACGCCCAGGCCGGCTTCGGTGGAGAACATGTACGGACGGACGTACAACGCGTCCTCACCGCCGGCCGCGGGCACCCACTCGTGGTCGAGTTCGAGCAGCTTCTCGATCGATCCGACGAAGAGCTCATCCGAGAGTTCCGGCATCGCGAGCCGGCGAGCCGAGGACCGGAACCGCTCGGCGTTGGACTCCACCCGGAATGTCGAGAGGTCACCGTTCGGCTGACGGTAGATCTTGAGGCCCTCGAAGATGGCCTGTCCGTAATGCAGCACCATCGCCGCCGGGTCGAGCTCGATCGGGCCGTACGGAGCGATCGTCGCGTCGTGCCAGCCACGGTCTCGGGTGTAGTCGATGTACACCATGTGATCCGTGAAGTGCTTTCCGAATCCTGGTGCGGCAAGCACGGCGTCGCGCTCCGCCGGTGTAGCGGGCGAGGGATGCTGCACGTACGCGAATTCGGAAACACCTGTCATGACCGAGATCCTATCGTGGAGGTCACCCGCTCTCGCGCGGTCACCTGGTCTTGGCAGCGACGAACGGTGGCGCGACCACTTCGCAGCGCAGCGCACGCCCGCGAACATCGACCTCGACCTCCGAACCGACCGCCGGAGCTGCCTCGGCGTCGAGCAGGGCCAGGGCGATACCCACCTTGAGCGACGGTGAGAAAGTTCCAGAGGTCGTCGTCCCGATGTCCTGACCCGACGCCCGCACGGTGAGACCGGGGCGGAGTACGCCGCGGTCGAGAGCTTTCAGTCCGCGCAGTGTTCGCGCCGGCCCATCGGCCTTCTCCGCGGTCAGTGCCTCCTTGCCCCAGAACGCGTCCTTCTTCCAGCCGATCGCCCAACCGCACCGGGCTTGCAGGGGCGAAATGTCCAGTGACAGTTCGTGTCCGTGCAGCGGGTATCCCATCTCGGTGCGCAGAGTGTCGCGCGCTCCGAGCCCGCACACCTGTCCCCCACGAGACCGCACGGCGGCCAGCAGTGCGCGGAAGAGCGGTTCCACATCGCCCGCCGGTGGAACGAGTTCGTAGCCGTGCTCGCCGGTGTAACCGGTTCGGCACACCCGCACTGCCACCGAATTCCAGGTTGCGTCCTCGAACGCCATGTAGTCCATTTCGGTCGGCAGGCCCAGTTCCTGCAGCACCTCGGCCGCTTTCGGCCCCTGCACGGCCAGCACTCCGAACTCGCGGTGCTGATTCACCACCGACACGCCGTCGGGTGCCTGCGCTGCCATCGCGGCGACGACCTCGGCCGTGTTGGCCGCGTTCGGCACCAGGAAGACGTCGTCGTCGGAGACGTAATACGCGATGAGGTCGTCGACCACCCCGCCGGATTCCGTGCAGCACAGGGTGTACTGCGCTTTACCCGGCTCGATGCGGCCGAGATCGTTGGTCAGAACAGAGTTCACGAAGGCGGCAGCGCCGGGTCCGGTGACCGACGCTTTGCCCAGGTGGCCGACGTCGAACAGACCTACGGTTTCCCGCACCGCGGTGTGCTCGACGACCACACCGGCGTACGACACCGGCATGGTCCAACCGCCGAAAGGCGCGAATGTCGCACCCAATTCGGTGTGTACGGCGTGCAGCGGTCCCTCGATCAGGTCGGTGTCGGTCATGGCGGTCACGCTAGCTCACATCACGGCTCGTGCGGGCCCTGCGGACCGAGTTCGTCCCTCGGTCCGCTGCGCCATCGATCGTCATTAGGATCGAGGTACCTACACGTCAACCCCTACAGGAGCAGCCACGTGCCTTCACCTTCGACGCTATCCCGCACTCTCGGACCCGACCTGGTCCTCGCGGGCAAGCTCGGCAAGAAAGTCGACGTTCTCGTCGTCGCGCTGAGTACCAGTGACGACGGCCTCGAGCTCGCCATCACCGATGACATTTCGGATGACGCCGTTGCTTCCGAACTCCTCGACGCCTTCGAATCCGTCGGTGCCACCGGCAAAGCCGACGAGCTCGTTCGGATACCGGCTCCGTCCGGACTGCCCGTCTCCAGTGTCCTGGCAGTGGGCCTCGGCAACGCTGCTGACATCGACAGCGAACGCATTCGTCAGTCGGCCGGTACCGCGGCACGCTCGCTCAAGGGTGTCGATACGGTCGCGACGACGTTGTCCGCACTCGATCTCGGAGCGGCCGCAGAGGGATTCTTCCTCGGCGCGTATCAGTTCACCGAATTCAAGTCCGCACTGTCGGCACCGAAGGCCGACGGTCTTCCCCTCGCCCGCGTCGAATTGCTCGTTGCCGACTCTCGCTCGAAGGATGCCAAGAACGAGCTGGCGCGCTCGGTCGCCATTGCCGAATCCGTGGCGGTGGCGCGTGATTTCGTGAACACCCCACCGAGCCACCTCTATCCGGAGGAATTCGCGGACCGAGCCAAATCGCTCGGCACCGCAGCAGGACTGAAAGTCGAGATCCTCGACGACAAAGCCTTGGAAAAGGGTGGTTACGGCGGCATTCACGGAGTCGGTAAGGGATCCTCGCGGTTGCCGCGATTGGTTCGCCTGACCCACGCCGGCGGCAAGCGTGGCACCAAGAAGGTTGCCCTGGTGGGCAAGGGAATCACGTTCGACACCGGCGGCATCTCCATCAAACCCGCTGCGGGAATGGAGAACATGACCTCGGACATGGGCGGCGCGGCTGCGGTCATCGCGACGGTGATCCTCGCCGCGAAGGTCGGCCTGCCACTCGATGTCATCGCGACGGTGCCGATGGCCGAGAACATGCCGTCGGGCACCGCGCAGCGTCCCGGCGATGTGTTGACGCAGTACGGCGGCATCACCGTCGAAGTGATCAACACCGACGCCGAAGGTCGACTGGTGCTGGCCGACGCGATAGTGCGTGCCTGCGAGGACGATCCGGATTACCTCATCGACACCGCAACGCTCACCGGGGCTCAGGTCGTAGCGCTCGGCAACAGAACGCCGGGCGTGATGGGTACCGACAACTTCCGCGACCGGGTTGCCGAAATCTCCCAGGCCATCGGCGAGAACGGCTGGGCCATGCCGCTTCCGAAGGAGATTCGACGCGAACTCGACTCCAAGGTGGCCGATCTGGCGAACGTCACCAACGGCCGGGCCGGAGGAATGCTGGCAGCAGCTCTGTTCCTGAAGGAATTCGTGGCCGACGGCGTCGAATGGGCACACATCGATGTCGCGGGCCCGGCCTACAACACCGGAGGCCCCTTCGGCTACACCGGCAAGGGCGGCACCGGAGTTCCCGTGCGGACCATGTTCGCGGTTCTCGAAGACATAGTCGAGAACGGCTGATTCGGACCGTCCGTGCGCGAGGAGCAACGTCCTCGCGCACGGACTTCGATCACACGTCGCGCTGCTGCTGTTCGCGCTTCTTGATGATCTTCTGGCGCGCGTCGTGGTCGCGCATTCGCTGGGGATACCCGGTCTTGCGGACGTCGTACACCGGGATCTTCAGGTCGGGTCCGATCTTTCGTGCATATTTTTCATCCAGCGGCCGCCGGGTCCATTCGCCGTCGTTCGCGACCAGTACGACGGTCAGCGGGGTCACCGTCGTCTTGGGCTCGACGTAGGCCTCGACACCGATTCGCGCGGCGGTCCAATCGGCCAGGTACTGGGCGACCGACCCTTCGGGGCCACGTTTGGCGGCCCCGCCGCTTCGTTTGAGTCGATCGAACAATCCCACGAGAACATCCTTTTCGTACGGCCTATGGATCGCCGGCACGGATGCCGGAAATGTTGTTACCCGCCAGTTTGCCAGGCGTGTTGTGCGCCCTAGGGGAACGGCGAGGCGACAACAATGGAAGGATGACTGTAGAGGGTTCAGCTCTCTTGATAGTGAACCAAGGCTCGTGAAGTGAGTAAGTGAGTTGCCGAGAGGGAGTGTCGACGTGGGCGCTGGATCGAGCCGAACATGCTCGGTGAGTGTCGATCGCACCGGTGCCTCCGTCGAATCGAATCACCCAACTCTCGTCCATGAACCCTGTTCCGCCAGCACAATGGTCTGCGACCACAAGTCGTAAGAACTACATCACCCGCATACAACTGTCGAGGAGTCAACAGACATGGCCTTCTCCGTCCAGATGCCAGCTCTCGGTGAGAGTGTCACCGAGGGAACTGTCACGAGGTGGCTCAAACAAGAAGGCGACACCGTCGAAGTCGACGAGCCATTGCTCGAAGTCTCCACGGACAAGGTCGATACCGAGATCCCGTCGCCTGCTGCCGGTGTTCTCACCAAGATCGTCGCTCAGGAAGACGACACCGTCGAGATCGGTGGCGAGCTCGCCCAGATCGGTGACGCAGGCGAGGCCCCCTCGTCCGACGCACCGGCCGAGGACGCTGCCCCCGCCGAGGAATCGGCACCCGAGGAAGCTGCCGAGGAGCCCACTCCCGCAGCCGAGCCCGAGCCCCAGGCAGAGGAGGAGGCACCCGCAGCGAGTGCATCGTCCGACTCGTCAGGATCCGGTACGCCTGTGACGATGCCCGAGTTGGGTGAGTCCGTCACCGAGGGCACCGTGACCCGATGGCTCAAGGCCGTCGGCGACGAGGTTGCAGTCGACGAGCCGCTGCTCGAGGTCTCCACCGACAAGGTCGATACCGAGATCCCGTCTCCGGTCGCCGGAACACTGCTCGAAATCTCCGCCGAGGAAGACGACACGGTTGCCGTCGGTGGCCAGCTCGCCGTCATCGGATCCGGATCGCCCGCCGAGAAGGCTCCCGAGCCCGAGGCCACCCCGGAGCCCGAGGCCCCGAAGGCCGAAGAGCCGAAGAAGGAAGAGCCGAAGAAGGAGGCTCCCAAGCAGGAAGCCCCGAAGGCCGAGCCCAAGCCCGAGCCGAAGCAGGAGGCTCCCAAGGCCGCTCCGGCCAAGGAGTCGGCACCGTCGGGTGATTCCAGCCCGTACGTCACACCGCTCGTCCGGAAGCTGGCGTCGGACAACGACGTCGATCTCTCCACGGTCAAGGGCACCGGTGTCGGTGGACGTATCCGCAAGCAGGACGTGCTCGCGGCTGCCGAGGCCAAGAAGGCTCCGGCAGCTCCGGCCGCCGAGGCTGCGCCCGCAGCTGCCGCCAAGCCTGCTGCGCCGGCTACTGCCGGTGTTCGCCCGGAGCTCGCACATCTGCGTGGCACCACGCAGAAGATCAACCGGATCCGTCAGATCACCGCGAAGAAGACGCGCGAGTCGCTGCAGACCTCTGCGCAGCTCACGCAGACCTTCGAGGTGGATGTCACCAAGATCGCCGGTCTGCGAACGAAGGCGAAGGCGAAGTTCGCCGAGAACGAGGGCGTCAACCTGACGTACCTGCCGTTCTTCGCGAAGGCCGTCGTGGAGGCCCTCAAGGCGCACCCCAACGTCAATGCGAGCATCAACGAGGACGCCAAGGAGATCACCTACCACGCCGACGTCCACCTCGGCATTGCCGTGGACACCGAGCAGGGTCTGCTCTCCCCCGTCATCCACAACGCCGGTGACCTGTCGCTGGCCGGGCTGGCTCGGGCGATCAACGACATCGCGACCCGCGCACGTTCGGGTGGGCTGAAGCCGGACGAGCTGTCCGGTGGCACGTTCACGATCACCAACATCGGCAGCCAGGGTGCGCTGTTCGACACCCCGATCCTGGTTCCGCCGCAGGCGGCCATGCTGGGTACGGGTGCGATCGTAAAGCGTCCCGTGGTCGTCAAGGACGACTCGGGCAACGAGTCGATCGGTGTTCGCTCGATGTGCTACCTGCCGCTCACCTACGACCACCGGTTGGTGGACGGAGCCGACGCAGGGCGCTTCCTGACGACGATCAAGCAGCGTCTCGAAGTAGCGTCGTTCGAGGCCGATCTCGGCCTGTAGACAACCGGCGAGTTTCGCGCCTCACGTATTCTCGTAGGAGCGCGACACATTCGCATCGGAGTCTCGACAAGTGGGGCACGAACCGAGCATCCGGGGCATCATTCGTTCGCGAATGATGCCCCGGACTGCGTCAAGGAGGCTTTCGTTCATATGCGCGTAGTCATTGCAGGTTCATCGGGATTGATCGGCACAGCCCTGGTCGCAGCTTTGCGGGGTCGGAGCCACGACGTCACCCGCCTCGTACGGCGTTCACCGGCAGGCCCGGACGAGTCGCAGTGGGACCCGTCGCGCGGGAGCATCGACGCGGCCACCCTCGACGGTGCCGACGCGATCGTCAACCTGTGTGGTGTCGGAATCGGCGACAAGAGATGGTCCGGTGCCTACAAGCAGTTGGTGCGCGACAGTCGAATCGCTCCCACCGAGGTGCTCGCAGGCGCTGCCGCCGATGCGGGAGTACCGACATTGATCAACGCCAGCGGCGTCAACTTCTACGGCGACACGGGCGACCGAGTGGTCGACGAGACCGCTGAAGTCGGTGAGGGTTTCCTGGCCGAGGTGTGTCGCGATTGGGAGAACGCCACGTCTGCGGCGTCCGATGCGGGTGTACGCACGATCATGCTGCGCAGCGGCGTCGTGCTGTCGCAGCGCGGCGGAATGCTGGGCAAGCTTCGTCCGCTGTATTTGTTCGCCCTCGGCGGGCGGCTCGGCAGTGGACGTCAGTACTTCCCGTGGATTTCTCTGGAGGACGAGATCGGTGCCATCGTCCACGGCATCGAGAGCAATTCCTTGCGTGGACCGGTCAACATGGTGGGTCCGACCCCGGTGACGAACGCGCAGTTCAACAGTGCGATGTCCCGTGCGGTGCACCGCCCAGCCCCGTGGGTCGTCCCCGGCCTCGCCCTCAAGGCCGTGATCGGCGAATTCGCCGAGGAAGCCATTCTCACCGGTCCGCGCGCCATTCCGAAGGCTCTGGAGGACGCGGGGTACTCGTTCGAGCACAACACCGTGGGAGAGGCACTGCGAGTAGCTGTGGGTAGCTGACACGGCGTACCGTTCCGAATCATGAGTGACGCGAACTCTTCGTCGGTCCGAGCATCGGCACGCGCGAGCACCGAGCCTGTCGTGGTCCGCGAGTTGGGCACCGTCGAGTACACCGAGGCATGGGCTTTGCAGCGCGACCTGGCGGGTGCCCGGGCCGACGGCGTCGGCTCCGACACCCTGCTGCTGCTCGAGCATCCGTCCGTCTACACCGCGGGGCGACGCACCGCCGAGGAAGACATGCCCCGGGACGGCACTCCCGTCGTCGAGGTGGACCGCGGCGGCAAGATCACCTGGCACGGTCCTGGCCAATTGGTCGGATATCCCATCGTGAAGCTCGCGCAGCCCATCGACGTCGTCAAGTACGTGCGCCGTATCGAAGAAGCGCTGATCTCCGTCGTATCCGGATACGGCATCGTGTGCGGACGCGTCGACGGCCGCTCAGGGGTGTGGCTTGCAGCCGAAATGCGCGACGGCATCTGGCTTCCCGAGCGCAAGATCGCCGCGATCGGGGTCCGAGTCCAGCGCGGGGTGACACTGCACGGCTTCTCGCTCAACTGCAATGCAGCCATGACCGGGTTCGATGCGATCGTGCCGTGCGGTATCGCCGATGCGGGCGTCACGTCACTGTCGCTCGAACTGGGACGTGACGTGACGACCGACGACGTCCTCGCGGCCGTCACCACCGCAATACTGGCTGCCCTCGACGGTTCGATGCCGGTGCAGGACCACGACATCGAGCATCCGGCGACAGTCGGCGCGTCGATCAACCCGCAGTTCACCACCGTTCGGTTCGGCGCGTAGCATCGAATCTGTGACTGTGGCCCCAGAAGGACGCAAGCTGCTCCGCCTCGAGATCCGAAACGCGGAGACCCCCATCGAACGCAAACCCAACTGGATCAAGACCAAAGCCAAGATGGGCCCGGAATACACCGAGCTCAAAGGTCTTGTGAAGCGTGAGGGTCTGCACACGGTGTGCGAGGAAGCCGGCTGCCCGAATATCTACGAGTGCTGGGAAGATCGCGAAGCGACCTTCCTCATCGGCGGTGAGCAATGCACCCGCCGTTGCGATTTCTGCCAGATCGACACCGGCAAGCCGGACGACCTCGATCGAGACGAGCCGCGCCGTGTGGCGGAGTCCGTGCAGGCCATGGGTCTGCGCTACTCCACGATCACCGGCGTCGCCCGTGACGATCTCGAGGACGGCGGAGCATGGCTGTACGCCGAGACGGTGCGCTTCATCAAGAAGCTGAACCCGAACACCGGTGTCGAGCTGCTCATCCCCGATTTCAACGCCAAGCCCGATCAGCTGGCCGAGGTCTTCTCCTCGCGACCGGAGGTGCTGGCCCACAACGTCGAGACCGTGCCGCGCATCTTCAAGCGCATTCGTCCTGCGTTCCGATACCAGCGGTCGATGGACGTCATCACTGCGGCGCGCGATGACGGCTTGGTCACCAAGTCCAACCTCATCCTCGGTATGGGCGAGACGCCCGAGGAGGTACAGGAAGCGATTCGCGACCTGCACGAGGCGGGCTGCGACATCCTGACCATCACCCAGTACCTGCGGCCTTCACCGCGGCACCACCCCGTCGAGCGGTGGGTGAAGCCGGAGGAGTTCGTCGAGCACTCCGACTACGCCACCGAGGTCGGATTCGCCGGTGTGCTGGCTGGCCCGTTGGTCCGCTCGTCCTACCGTGCCGGGCGCCTGTACGCGCAGGCCATGGCGCACCACGGTCGCGAACTTCCCGAGAGCATGAGCCATCTGACCGACGGCGGCGAAGCCTCACAGGAGGCCAGTTCGTTGATGGCACGTCTGGCCGCTCGCTGATCCTCGTTCCCAATCCGGAGGGGTGCACGTGAGCGTCGGCACAGGACGTATCCTGTGAGGTATGGCGAACGGCAGTAAGGCTGGCAAAGCAGGGAAGCCCAGCAAGGAAGCAAAAGCAGCCGCGAAAGCGGCCCGCAAGAAGGCATCGAAGGAACGCCGCAGTCAGCTGTGGCAGGCGTTCCAGATGCAGCGCAAGGACGACAAGGCTCTCCTTCCGCTGATGATCGGGGCGGTGGTCGGGCTCGGGCTCGTCGGCTTCCTCATCGGCCTCGCCTTCGGCTTCCAGTGGTTCTTGCTCCCCATCGGATTGCTGCTCGGCGTGTTGGTCGCCTTCATCATCTTCGGTCGCCGGGTGCAGAAGTCGGTGTACAAAAAGGCCGACGGCCAGGCCGGTGCTGCAGCTTGGGCCCTAGACAACCTGCAGGGTTCGTGGCGGGTGACCAACGCGATCGCCGGCACCACTCACCTCGACGCCGTGCACCGGGTGATCGGAAAGCCCGGAGTCATCCTCGTTGCCGAGGGTGCACCGCAGCGCGTGAAAGCACTGCTGGCACAAGAGAAGAAGAAGACCGCCCGCCTGGTGGGTGACACCCCCATCTACGACGTCATCGTCGGAAACGAAGAGAACCAGATTCCTCTGTCGGGTCTGCAGAAGTATCTGTCGAAGTTGCCCAAGAACATCGACGGCAAGCGCATGGACACCATCGAGTCACGGCTCTCCGCGCTCGGCACGAAGGGCGGCCCGGCAATGCCGAAGGGACCCGTTCCCGGCGGGGCCAAGATGAAGGGCGTCCAGCGGACCATGAAGCGCCGCTAGATCCCGATCGACACTCCACAGCAGCAGCCCTGGTGCGCGCCCTCAGCGGGTCCGCAGCAGGGCTGTTCCCGTTGCGCGGTCGTGCATTCCGCGTCCGTCCATGTCGGTGATGACGGCCGGCACGACGAACAGCAGAATCAGCTGACGAACCAGCGCCCGGACGAAGCCGACTCGGGCATGGGCGTCGATGCGACCGACCTGGATACCGACCACGAACTGACCCGGGGTGAACGAGAACAGCGAGACGGTCACCAGTCCAACTGCGAACCACACCGCAAGCACGATCGTCGAGATCAACCCACTCGTGGTGTAACCGCCGAGTATCAGCGACGCGACGCCGGTCGCCATGGTCCAGTCCAGAATCAGGGCCAGAATTCTGCGGCCTGCACCTGCCAGTGCGCCGACCCCCTGCTGAGGCAGGCCCAGTTCTTCGCCGCGAAAGTTCTGTGGTTGTCGTGGGTTCGCGGCCGCCGGTCCGGACAACCAGGACCCTGTCATTCGTGCCATGATTTCCAGGATAGGCGCGACCGGACACACGGGAAAACATGCGGACGTACTGTTGTTCGTGCCACTCGTGAACCAGGACGCGTAACACGGGCGAAACACGACCTTGACGGGCGGGCAACACCAAGTCCATACCGTCAGTTCGACGGACTCAACAAAGGAGCAAAAGCGTGGCGTTTTCCACGGCCCAAGAGGTCATCAAGTTCATCGCAGATGAAGGAATCGAATACGTCGACATCCGATTCACGGATCTGCCGGGTGCACAGCAGCACTTCTCGATCGCCGCGAAGGCGTTCACGGCGGATACCCTGGAAGACGGTCTCGCGTTCGACGGCTCGTCCGTCCGCGGCTTCCAGTCCATCCACGAGTCCGACATGATCTTGCTTCCGGACTACGCCACCGCTCAGGTCGACCCGTTCCGCAACGCCAAGACGCTGAACATCGACTTCTTCGTCCACGATCCGTTCACGCGTGAGGCATACAGCCGCGATCCGCGCAACGTCGCTCGCAAGGCCGAGGAGTACTTGGCCAGCACCGGCATCGCCGACACCGCTTACTTCGGTGCCGAGGCCGAGTTCTACATCTTCGATTCCGTCCGCTTCGATTCGCAGGCCAACGGCGCGTTCTACGAGGTCGACTCGTCCTCGGGTTGGTGGAACACCGGAGCCGAGACCGAGGCAGACGGCAGCCCGAACCTCGGCTACAAGGTTCGATTCAAGGGTGGCTACTTCCCCGTCGCTCCGTACGACCACTACGTGGACCTGCGCGACCAGATCTCCACCAACCTGCAGAACGCGGGCTTCGAGCTCGAGCGTGCCCACCACGAGGTCGGCACCGGCGGGCAGCAGGAGATCAACTACAAGTTCAACACGCTGCTCCGCGCGGCCGACGATCTGCAGCTGTTCAAGTACATCGTCAAGAACACCGCGTGGCAGAACGGCAAATCGGCAACCTTCATGCCGAAGCCGCTCTTCGGCGACAACGGCTCGGGCATGCACGTGCACCAGTCGCTGTGGAAGGACGGAAAGCCCCTCTTCCACGACGAGGCCGGATACGCCGGACTGTCGGATCTCGCACGCCACTACATCGGCGGCATCCTGCACCACGCGCCGTCGCTGTTGGCCTTCACCAACCCGACGATCAACTCGTACCACCGCTTGGTGCCGGGCTACGAAGCCCCCATCAACCTGGTTTACAGCCAGCGCAACCGCTCCGCGGCAGTGCGCATCCCGATCACCGGCAACAACCCGAAGGCCAAGCGCCTCGAGTTCCGCGCGCCGGACTCCTCGGGCAACCCGTACCTGAACTTCGCTGCTCAGATGATGGCGGGCCTGGACGGAATCAAGAACAAGATCGAGCCGATGGCTCCGGTCGACAAGGACCTCTACGAGTTGCCGCCCGAGGAAGCCAAGAACATTCCTCAGGCACCCACCTCGCTCAACGCGGTCATCGACCGCCTCGAGGCCGATCACGACTACCTCACCGAGGGTGGCGTGTTCACGACCGACCTGATCGAGACCTGGATCTCGCTCAAGCGTGAGCAGGAAATCGCTCCGGTGAACCTGCGGCCGCACCCGTACGAGTTCTCGCTGTACTACGACGTGTGAGTCGATAAATTTCACACCGAAAACGCCCGGCCGAATCTTTTCGGCCGGGCGTTTGTGCGTTCTTCATGGTTTCCGATCGGCAACTTTTGCGGCAATCCGCAAAGAATTCAGACCGGTCGGCGTTTGATAAGTGGTACGCGGGGTAAAGATATTTATCCGCTACCGGCGAACAGAGGACGACAACTGCATGGATGCACTGTGGGAATTCATCGTCGGACGGCGAAGGCAGTTGGCAATCGACTCCTATCTGCACGTGTCGGCCGTCATCCAATGCGTCGTCATCGCTACCGTCATCGGCGTCGCCATCGGTGTGCTCGTCTATCGCAGTCCGGCCGGCTCCGCTATCGCCACGGCCCTGGCGAGCACCGTCCTCACGATTCCGTCGTTTGCACTGTTGGGTCTGCTGATCCCCATCCTGGGGCTGGGTGTTCGACCGACAGTCACCGCTCTGGTCCTGTACTCACTGCTCCCGATCATCCGAAACACGGTGGTCGGCCTGGATGCGGTCAATCCGGCAGTAACCGATGCCGCCCGCGGAATCGGCATGAGCCGCATTCTCGTGTTGCGGCGCATCGAGATTCCACTTGCGTGGCCCTCCATTCTGACCGGGATGCGAGTCAGTACACAGCTGGCCATGGGCATCCTGGCCATCGCTGCTTACGCCAAAGGCCCTGGCCTGGGCAATCTTCTGTTCTCCGGGCTCGCACGGGTCGGCAGCCCCACCGCCGTTCCACAGGCACTGACCGGCACCATCCTCATCGTCCTGCTGGCGTTGATCCTCGATGGGATCTACGTCGTGATCGGCAAACTGACCACCTCGAGGGGTATCCGTGAGTGAGAAAACGACCGTATCCGGTGCAGAAATCGTGCTGGAGAACGTGACCAAGAGTTACTCGGGCCAGAAGGACGCGGCCGTCGACAACGTGTCGATGACGATCCCGGCCGGCGAAGTGGTCGTATTGGTCGGACCGTCGGGCTGCGGCAAGACGACGACCATGCGAATGATCAACCGATTGATCGAACCGACGTCGGGCCGCATCACCATCGGCGGCAAGGACGCATTGTCGATCAACCCGAACGAGCTCCGCCGCACCATCGGATACTCCATCCAGCAAGCAGGGCTGTTCCCGCACATGACCATTGCCGAGAACGTCGGCATGGTTCCAGGGCTGATCGGCTGGAAGAAGAAGCGGATCTCGGACCGCACGGACGAAATGCTCGATCTCGTCGGTCTCGATCCAGCGTTGTACCGCGAACGCTACCCACGCCAGCTGTCCGGAGGTCAGCAGCAACGTGTCGGTGTTGCGCGTGCCCTGGCCGCCGATCCGCCGGTTCTGTTGATGGACGAGCCTTTCGGTGCCGTCGACCCCATCACTCGCGGTTTGCTTCAGGACGAATTGATGCGTCTGCAGGCCGAACTGGGCAAGACGATTGTCTTCGTCACGCACGACTTCGACGAAGCCGTCAAACTCGGTGATCGCATCGCCGTGCTGGGCAATCAGTCCCGAATCCTGCAGTTCGATACCCCCGAAGCGGTGCTGGCCAACCCAGCCGACGAGACGGTCGCCGGATTCGTCGGTGCCGGTGCAGCTCTCAAGCAACTGACACTGATGAGAGTGCGCGACATCGAGTTGTCCGATGTTCCTGTCATGGGCGAAGACCAGCCGGTCGAGTCGATGAACGCGGCTCTCGGAAACGACCCGGAGGCATGGGGAATCATTCTCGATGCGCGTAAGCGGCCCATTCGTTGGACCGATCGCCGTCATCTCGCGGGGGTAGGCAGCCTGCGCGATGTCGGTGTTCCGATGGGCGAAATGGTCTCGACTCAGTCGACGCTGCAGGACGCACTCGAAGCGCTTCTCGCCGAGGGCAACGCGACCGCCACAGTTACCGGTCAGCGCGGCGAATACGCCGGCACGATCACCATCGAGCAACTGATCGACACCATCAAGACCATCCGTTCGCAGCATGCTCACGACCACGACAAGGACACCTCAGCGGAAGACGTGACTGCAGGAAGTCCGTCGTGACGACCGCTGCGGATTCCTCGGTCGTCGATGCAGCAGGGGACGACAGCGGCGTGCAGGCGGCGAAGCAGGCTGCCAAGCGAGCGGAACGTGTTCGGCTACTGGTGCAACCGGCCCTCATCGCGATAGTGGTTGTCGCGCTTCTTGCCTATACGTTCACCCGCGATCTGACTGCTACACAAGCGGAGACGTTGAACGCGGCCACGCTGTTCCAGGCGTTGAAAGAGCACGTCTTGATCACGATCGTCGTCACGGCGCTCGTGCTTGCCATAGCGGTTCCTCTAGGAATCCTGTTGACCCGCAACGGCTACCGAAAGTTGGCACCGATCTTCATCGGTATCGCCAACATCGGCCAGGCTGCTCCGGCGGTAGGCCTGTTGGTGTTGCTGTTCCTCGCGACCGGCAAGACCGGTTTCTGGATCGGCGTACTGCCCATCGCGTTCTACTCGCTGCTTCCCGTTCTCCGAAACACGATGCTCGGCTTCCAGCAGGTCGACCCGAGCTACATCGATGCTGCACGTGGACAAGGCATGTCGAGTAGCGGCATCCTCTGGCGTATCGAGTTTCCACTCGCCGTGCCGTACATGTTGGCCGGTCTACGAACGTCGCTGGTGCTCGCCGTCGGTACCGCCACCTTGAGCTTCCTCGTGGGAGCGGGCGGTCTCGGAGTTCTGATCGATACCGGATACAAGCTCTACCAGCCACTCATCCTCGTCGTCGGAGGCGTTCTCGCCGTAGCCCTCGCCTTGTTCGTGGACTGGCTCGGGGCACTCGCCGAGGCCTATCTCGGCCCGAAAGGACTCCGCTGATGCGGCGCTCGACACAACAACTCATAGCTCTGTGCGCGATCAGCACGATCGCATTGGCAGGTTGCGGTTTGCAATCGGGCAGCGCCGTGCCGCTGTCGGTGGAGCCCGGCAGCATCGAAGCGATGCCAGGTCTCGAGGGCGCGGAACTGACCGTCGGCTCCAAAGACTTCACCGAGCAGATCGTATTGGGCTACATCCTCGAATTCGCGTTGTCGGCTGCAGGCGCAGACGTTCGCGACCTGACGAACATTTCGGGGTCCAACAGCACGCGTCAAGCCATGGTCTCCGGGCAGGTCGATCTCACCTACGAATACACCGGGACCGGCTGGATCAACTACCAGGGCAACGAAAGTCCCATCACGGACGCCACCGAGCAGTTCGATGCGGTCCGCGACGCCGATGTCGCCAATGGGCTGACGTGGGTCAATCCCGCACCGATGGACAATACGTACGCCCTGGCGATGAACCAGGCGACTGCGGACCAGACCGGAGTGAAGACACTGTCGGACTACGCAGCTCTCGTGGCCCGCGACCCGGCCGCGTCGGCGTTGTGCGTGGAGACCGAGTTCAATTCTCGGCAGGACGGATTTCCCGGCCTGGCGGCAACGTACGGTTTCGACCCCAATGCCGTTCCCCGTCAGATTCTGCAGACCGGGATCATCTATCAGGCGACGGCCGAGGGTTCGCAATGCAAGTTCGGTGAGGTGTTCACAACCGACGGCCGAATCAAGGGTCTGAATCTCGCCGTACTCGAGGACGACAAGAGCTTCTTCCCCCGGTACAACGCTACCGTCGTGATCCGCTCGTCGGTCGCCGAGCAGTATCCGGAAATTGCCGAGGTGACGGCGCCGATTTCGGCAAAGCTGACCAACGACGAGATCACCGAACTGAACAAACAGGTCGACGTCGACGGCCGCGAACCGGCCGACGTCGCACGTGACTGGATGGTCAAAGAGGGTTTCGTCACCGCAGGCGCGGATTAGCCGTCTCTTCCACCGAGCCGTGAGGACCGAAGCTGATGCGGCAGACGACACGAGGGTTGATTGCCCTGTGCGCCGTCATGATGACGGCAGTGACGAGTTGCGGTCTGCAGTCGGGCAGTGCGGTGCCGCTGTCCGTGGGACCCGGCAGCATCCAACCTGTACCGGGTCTCGAAGGCGCACAATTGATCGTCGGCTCGAAGGAATTCACCGAGCAGGTGATCCTGGGTTACATACTCGAATTCGGGCTGGTGGCGGCCGGAGCGGACGTCCGAGACCTCACCAACATTTCGGGGTCCAACAGCACCCGCCAAGCCATGGTCTCCGGCCAGGTGGACGTCACCTACGAATACACGGGTACGGCCTGGATCAACTTCCTGGGAAACGAAACCGCCATCCCGGACGCCACCGGGCAGTTCGAAGCCTTGCGCGACCAGGACGCAGCCAACGGACTCACCTGGGTCAACCCTGCACCGATGGACAACACGTACGCACTCGCGATGAATCAGGCGACGGCAGACGCGACCGGCATCAAGACGCTCTCGGACTACGCCGCGCTCGCCACGACCGATCCGGCAGCGGCACAGACCTGCGTGGAGACCGAGTTCAATTCACGACAGGACGGGTTTCCGGGTATGGCCGCTGCCTACGGCTTCGACCCCAACGTCGTTCCGCGGCAGGTGTTGCAGGGCGGCATCATCTATCAAGCAACGGCCGGCGGTTCGCAATGCACATTCGGTGAGGTGTTCACCACCGACGGCCGTATCAAAGGTCTGAACCTGGTCGTGATCGAAGATGACAAGAGCTTCTTTCCCCGCTACAACGCCACGGTCGTCATTCGCACGCCCGTTGCCGAGCAATACCCGGAGATCGCCGAGGTCACCGCTCCGATCTCCGCGGCCTTGACCAACGACGAGATCACCGAGCTCAACCGGCAGGTGGACATCGACGGACGCGAGCCGGCGGATGTCGCGCGCGACTGGATGGTGAAGCAGGGATTCGTCACCGCCGGAAGTGATTAGAGGGAGACAGTGATCAGCTGCCGCCGAAGGTCCGCTCCACCACTGCCTTTGCCCGACGCGTGACACGCAGGTAGTTGTCGAGGAACGCACCGGCGTCGCCGTCTTCCCAGCCCGCGACCTGCGCCACGGCGGAGAGTACTGCGCCCGGTGCCGGTAGCTGGTCGGTCGGCTTGCCGCGCACCAGAACCAGTGCGTTGCGGGCCTTCGTCGCGAGGATCCACGCCTCGCGCAGCAACTCCACGTCGGTTTCGCTCATGAGCTCGGCCGCGCCGATCGCGTCCAGCGACTGCAGGGTCGAGGTGTTGTGCAGCGAAAGAACCTTGTGCGCATACCGGAGCTGAATCAGCTGGACTGTCCACTCGATGTCGGCCAATCCCCCGCGCCCGAGCTTGGTGTGGGTGGAGGGGTCGGCCCCCTTGGGCAGACGTTCGGAGTCGATGCGCGCCTTGATGCGTCTGATCTCGCGGACCGCGTCGGCGGACACCCCACCCTCGGGGTACCGCACCTTGTCTGCCATCAGCAGGAACCGAATGCCGAGATCCTGGTCGCCGGCCACCTGGTGCGCCCGCAGCAGAGCCTGGACTTCCCAGGCCTGGGCCCACTGCGAGTAGTACGCGGCGTAGGACGACAGGGTGCGCACCACCGGTCCGCTGCGGCCTTCCGGTCGCAGTCCGGTGTCGACCTCGAGGGGCGGGTCGGTGCTGGGCGCGCCGAGCAGTTTGCGGATGCGGTCGGCAATGGTGTTGGCCCACTTGACCGCAACGGTCTCGTCGACTCCATCGACCGGCTCGCACACGAACAGCACGTCGGCGTCGCTGCCGTACCCGAGTTCGCCGCCGCCGAGTCTTCCCATGCCGATGACGGCCAGAGTTGCCGGTGCCGGTTCGCCGCGCTCGATCTCGCTGGCCCGGATGGCAGCTGCCAGAGCGGCATTGATGACGGCGGCCCAGACCGAAGACAGCGCCCGGCACACCGCAGGCACGTCGAGCATGCCGAGGATGTCTGCCGAGGCCACTCGGGCCAGTTCGTGGCGTCGTAGCGCCCGAGCCGCGTTGATCGCCCGTACCGGATCCTCGTAGCGGGCCGAGGAAGACAGGATGGCGCGATAGGTCTCTTCGGGCTCGACATCGAGTAGGCGCGGACCGGTGGGGCCGTCGGCGAACAAACGAATGACCTCGGGGGCCTTGATCAACAGATCCGGTACGTAGGCCGAGGATCCGAGCACGATCATCAGCCGCTGAGCAACTGCGCCCTCGTCGCGCAACACGCGCAGGAACCACGTCTGCTCCCCTGCCGATTCCGACAGTCGGCGGTAGTTGAGGAGACCGGCGTCCGGATCGGGGGTGTCGGCAAGCCACTCCAGCAGCGTCGGCAGCAGCACGGCCTGAATCTGGCCGCGCCGAGTGCCCGAGCCGACGAGCGCCCGCAAGTGCCCCAGTGCGTTCTGCGGGGTCGCGTAGCCGAGGGCCGCGAGCTGACGCGTCGCCGCGTCGGGTGTCAGACGCACTGTCTCGGAGTCGAACTTGACCACCGAGTCCAGCAGCGGCCGGTAGAAGAGCTTGGCGTGCAGCCGCCTGATGCGCTGGGCATTCCTCTTGATCTCGGCGTTCAGCACACCGAGAGCGTCGCGATTGCCGTCGGGCCGCATGTGCGCCGAACGGGCCAACCACCGCAGCGCTTCCTCGTCGTCCTGCGGAGGCAGGGTGTGTGTGCGCCGCATTCGCTGCATCTGCAGGCGGTGCTCGATCAGTCGGAGGAACTCGTAGGACGCCGTCAGATTCGCGGCATCGTCGCGGCCGACGTACCCGCCCTCGGTGAGCGCGGTCAGGGCGTCGGTCGTACCGAGCACGCGCAGCGACTCGTCGGTTCGACCGTGCACCAATTGCAGTAGCTGGACGGCGAATTCGACGTCTCGCAGACTGCCGCGTCCGAGTTTGATCTCGCGTTCGCGGAGCTCCGGCGGCACCATCTCTTCGACGCGACGACGCATTGCGCGCACTTCCGGAACGAAGTCCTCGCGCTGACTCGCCAGCCACACCATCGGGTTGACCGCGTCGACGTAATCGTTGCCCAGTGCGATGTCACCGGTCATCGGCCTGGCCTTGAGCAGAGCCTGGAACTCCCAGGTCTTGGCCCACCGCTTGTAATACGCCACATGCGAATCCAAGGTGCGGACAAGTTCGCCGCGCTTGCCCTCGGGTCGCAGCGCGGCATCCACCTCGAAGAAGGCCGAGGATCCGATGCGCATCATCTCACCCGCGATGCGGCTCGCCTGCGAGTCTGCCGGCTCGGCGACGAACACGACATCGACGTCGGAGACGTAATTGAGTTCGCGCGCACCACATTTGCCCATCGCGACGACGGCCAAGCGCGTCGGACACGGGGCATCGGGGCACACGGTTGCGACGGCGACGGCCAGTGCCGCGGTGAGGGCCGCGTCGGCCATGTCGGAGAGCTGCGATCCGACCACCGTGTACGGCAGGACAGGCTCGTTCTCGACAGTCGCGGCGAGGTCGTACGCGGCCAACACCATGATCTGGTCGCGGTACTTCTTGCGCAGAGCGATCACGGCGGGCGGTCCGGTGATCGACGCCCGGTACAGATCGGGTGCGGCATGGGGTCCGGTCTCGGGCTCGGCCCCGACCACCTCGAGGAGCTCCGCAACCAGTGTCGCCTTGCTGGGGAGTTCGATCTTCGCCGAGACCCCAGTGCCCTGACCTTCCTTGGTCAGCAGCAAACGCCAGGTGCTGTCGTCTGCAACGAGGTGATCGGCGAGCGCACTCGATGCGCCGACGAGCCCGAGGATGCGCCCGCGAAATCCCTTGTCCGTGCGCAGCGCCGTGTCGAACTCCGACCAACCGGCACCGAGCGACTCGTACAAGCGCACCAGGGTGCGGAGCGCAAGGTCGGCATTGGGCGCGCGGGACAGCGACCAGAGCAGCTCGAGGCTGTCCTCATCGGTCCAACCGAGAGTGCGCAGATCGGACGGCGCAGTTTCTTCGACCAAACCGAGACGGCCCGGTCCAGGAACGACGGATCTGGAAGTCGGAGGACGCACCATCTACAGTCCACCTCGGCGTGCCACAGTTTTACCCCGTCGTCGGTAATGCGACGCGAGGGTGCCCGCGCCGGCATCGGAACTACATTCACGATCGAGTAGAACGTAGCCCATGACAACGCTGGGTTGTTAAAGACCCAGGTACGCCCTCAGCTCGTACGGCGTGACGTGGCTGCGGTATTCCTCCCACTCACGACGCTTGTTGCGCAGGAAGAAGTCGAACACGTGCTCGCCCAGTGCTTCGGCGACGAGCTCGGACCCTTCCATCGCGTTCAGCGCTTGGTCGAGATTGCCCGGCAGTTCCTTGTACCCCATAGCGCGACGCTCGGCCGAGGTCAGTGCCCACACGTCTTCTTCGGCCTCGGGCGGCAGGGTGTACCCCTTCTCGATTCCGCGAAGACCGGCCGCGAGCAGCACCGCGAAGGCGAGGTACGGGTTGCAGGCCGAGTCGGGGCTGCGAATCTCGACGCGCCGAGACGAAGCCTTGTTCGGGGTGTACATCGGCACGCGGATCAAGGCCGAGCGGTTGGCCGGTCCCCACGATGCGGCGGTCGGTGCCTCGCCGCCGCGCACCAGACGCTTGTAGGAGTTGACCCACTGGTTGGTCACGGCACTGATCTCGTTGGCGTGCTCGAGGATGCCTGCGATGAAAGACTTGCCGGTTTCCGAGAGCTGCATCGGGTCGTCCGGGTTGTGGAAGGCGTTGGCGTCGCCCTCGAACAGGCTCATGTGTGTGTGCATCGCCGAGCCGGCCTGGTCGCTGAACGGCTTGGGCATGAACGTCGCACGCACACCCTCCTCGATGGCGACTTCCTTGACCACGTAGCGGAAGGTCATGATGTTGTCGGCCATCGACAGCGCGTCGGCGTACCGCAGATCGATCTCCTGCTGTCCTGGCGCGGCCTCGTGGTGGCTGAATTCGACCGAGATGCCCATCGACTCGAGCGCATCGATGGCGTGCCTGCGGAAGTTCGGGGCCGAATCGTGCACGGCCTGGTCGAAGTAACCGCCGTTGTCGGCAGGGGTCGGCGGTGAGCCGTCCTGCGGGGCATCCTTGAGCAGAAAGAACTCGATCTCGGGGTGCACGTAGCAGCTGAATCCGAGGTCTGCGGCTTTGCTCAACTGGCGACGCAGCACGTGGCGAGAGTCGGCCCAGGACGGCGAACCGTCGGGCATGGCGATGTCGCAGAACATCCGCGCCGAGTGCTGGTGGCCCTTGCTGGTGGACCACGGCAGGATCTGGAACGTCGAGGGATCGGGCTTGGCGACGGTGTCGGCCTCGGAGACTCGAGCGAACCCTTCGATGGCACTACCGTCGAAGCCGATCCCCTCGTCGAACGCCCCTTCGAGCTCGGCTGGGGCGATGGCCACCGATTTCAGATACCCGAGGACGTCGGTGAACCAGAGGCGGACGAAACGAATGTCGCGCTCTTCGAGAGTCCGGAGCACGAATTCCTTTTGACGATCCATGAACGCGAGAGTAAGCAAACGGAGTTAAATCTGTGTTACATCGTGAATTCAGTCTCACTTCGTGAAACTCTCTGCCCACATCGCGGCAGGTGAGGTAACAGGTCAGCAGCGCAATCCGTCACCCGGCGGGACCAGATCGACGAGGTAATTCACCAGCGGATCGTCGATGCAGCCCACGCCCGAGAACGCCACCGTGTGCTGGGTGCCGTCGTAGGTCACGAGATTGCCTCGCAGCTGCGCAGCCAGTTCCACTCCGGCCTGATACGGAGTGGCCGGATCGTTGGTCGTCGACACCACCACCAGCGTCGGCAGGCCCTCGACATCGACGATGTGCGGGTCGCTCGTATTCGGCACCGGCCAGAACGCGCACAGGTCGAGCGGCGCGTTGCCCGTGGCTCGACCGTCGTCCAGATACGGCGCGGCGGCGCGGAACCTGGCGTCGGCCTCGTCGGCCGCTGCTCGGTCCGTGGTCGGCGGTCCGTCCACACATCGGACGGCATTGAACGCGTCGTCGATGTTGGTGTAGCTACCGTCCTCCAGCCGCCCGGAGTAGGTGTCGGCGAGACGGAGCAAGGTATCGCCTCGACCGTCGCGTAGTTCGTTCAATCCCGCCCGCAGCAGCCGCCACAGCTGCTGCGAGTACAGAGCCTGCTGAGCCCCGGTGATCGCATCGTCGTAACTGAGGCCACGTGGATCGGTCGTCTCGGCGGGCTGGTCGATCAGTGGGTCGACCAAGGATCGAAACTGTGCGACAGCTCGAGCCGGATCGGTTCCGAGCGGGCAGGTGTCGGTCTGTGCGCAGTCGGCGGCGAACTGATCGAACGCGGTCTGGAACGCCGCGCCCTGGGCGACTGCCTCGTCGACGGGTGACTGATCGGGGTCGAGCGCACCGTCGAGCACCATCGCCCGAACGTTCGACGGGAATTCCTCGGCGTACGCGGTGCCGATGCGAGTGCCGTAGGAGTAGCCGACGTAGGTCAGCTTCTCGTCCCCCAGAACTGCCCGGATGACGTCCATGTCGCGCACCACTTCCCTGGTGCCGACGTGCTCGAGCACATCGGCTCCGGTGCGGTCGACGCACTGGGCGGCATAGTCCCGATGCTCGGCCTCGGTGGCCGCGATGCCCTCGGGGCTGACGTCGACGTCCGGCTCGCGGCGTTCCTCGTCGACCTCCTCGGACGTCAGACAGCGCACTTCGGGTTCGGAGGCCCCGATTCCGCGAGGATCGAACCCGACGCGATCGAAGCGGTCCGCAACGGCGGTGCCGTCTGCCTGCGTGGCCAGATACAAACCCGACGAGCCGGGACCGCCGGGGTTCATCAGGATCGATCCGATCTTCTCGCCTGCCGCCCGGGTCCGGGATATGGCGACCTCGATGGTCGTGCCCGCGGGATCGGCGTAGTCGAGCGGCACGGTGACCATCGCGCACTCGACGGAGTCGCCCAGCTCGCTACCGTCGGTGTTGTACCGATCGCAGGACTCCCACTGGAGAGTCTGGTTGTAGAACGCCTCGAGACCTGCGGGAACCGGACCGGCAACCGACGCCGGCGATGATGCCTCGGGCCCGGCGGAGGACTCCGGCGCGGCGGTGGGCTCGGAGCCGGAGCAGCCTGCGAGCAACACGGCAACTGCGGACAGCGCCACGGCCGTGTTCCTGGTGCGCGTTCTCATGGCACGATCGTGCCAGGTCTTTCCGACCACACTCCATTCTCGCTGCCCGGCAGGGACGGCCGCCGAGCACTAGCGTCTACGTGGTGCAGGCCCTCCGACTCGCCCTTGCCCAGACGAACTCCGTCGTCGGCGATCTCGCGGCGAACTCCGCCGCAATCGTCGAGTGGACGGTCCGCGCCGCTCACGACGGTGCCAACGTGGTGCTGTTTCCCGAGATGGCTCTGACGGGATACCCGGTCGAGGATCTGGCTCTGCGGCCGTCGTTCGCCGCCGCATCCGCCCGAGCACTCACCGAATTGGCCACTGCGCTCGATGCCGCCGGATGCGGCGACCGCATCGTGGTGGTGGGCTACCTCGATCGCGATGCCGAGGGCTCGCGGAACAGCGCCGCGGTGATCGTCGACGGACGGGTGACAACTCGCTACGACAAGCACTCCCTCCCCACCTACCGAGTGTTCGACGAGGCCCGCTATTTCGCTCCCGGATCGCGCTTGAGCATCGTCGAGGTGAACGAGCTCAGGCTCGGAGTTGTTGTCTGCGAGGATATCTGGCAGTCAGGCGGGTCGGTAGCGGCCTACGGGGCAGCGGGTGTCGACATGTTGCTCTGCCTCAACGCCAGCCCTTTCGAGCAGGGTAAGAACGAGGTACGGCACTCCATCGCCGCGCGCCGGGCCAACGAGATCGGCGTCCCGATCGCCTACGTGAACGTGGTCGGCGGACAGGACGAGCTGGTGTTCGACGGGGCGAGCTTCGTCATCGGTCCCGACGGTTCCACGTGGGGACGCTCCCCCCAATTCGTCGAGCATCTGCTGATCGTCGACGTGGACGCGCCCACCGATCCACGTCCGAACGCCGAAGCTGTACCCGGTTGGAGCATCGATCGGGTACCGCTTCCCGACGTCGCGATCACCGGCTGGCAGCGAGCCGAGCCGTTCCTCTCCGACGTTGCCTGCGCGGAGGAACAGGTGTGGGGCGCTCTGGTGACCGGCTTGCGAGACTATGTGCACAAGAACGGCTTTCGTTCGGTGACTCTGGGACTGTCGGGTGGGATCGACTCGGCGGTGGTTGCGGCCATCGCCGTCGACGCCCTCGGTAGCGATGCAGTGCACGCCGTCGCGATGCCGTCGACGTACTCCTCGGGTCACTC
Source organism: Rhodococcus sp. WWJCD1 (assembly GCF_002258735.1). Taxonomy (NCBI): domain Bacteria; kingdom Bacillati; phylum Actinomycetota; class Actinomycetes; order Mycobacteriales; family Nocardiaceae; genus Rhodococcus; species Rhodococcus sp. WWJCD1. The sequence goes on along the minus strand of NZ_NOXY01000027.1, from coordinate 43,504 downwards.
CCGCACCGATGCAGAAGACCTTGCGTCGCGCACCGGTATCCACTTCAGCGTCGAGCCCATTGCCGACATGGTCGCCTCCTTCGTCGACCAGCTGCACCTGACCGGACTGGCCGAGGAGAACATTCAGGCGCGGTGCCGCGGCATGACGCTGATGGCACTGTCGAACACATTCGGCCATCTGGTTCTGGCCACCGGTAACAAATCCGAACTGGCCGTTGGCTATTCGACCATCTACGGCGATGCGGTCGGCGGCTTCGCGCCGATCAAGGACGTACCGAAGTCGCTCGTGTGGGAGTTGGCGCGGTGGCGGAACAAGTCCGCTGCCGACCGCGGAGACATTCCTCCGATCCCCGAATCGAGCATCGACAAGCCGCCGTCCGCCGAGCTCAGACCGGGGCAGCTCGACACCGACTCGTTGCCCGACTACGACGAACTCGACGCGATCCTGTTCAGGTACGTCGACAACGATCAGGGGTTCGACGACATCGTCACGGCCGGTTTCGACGCGGTGGTGGTCGCGGACATTCTCCGCAAGGTCGATGCGTCGGAGTACAAGCGGCGTCAGTATCCGATCGGCAGCAAGGTCACCTCGCGCGCCTTCGGGCGCGATCGCCGGATGCCGATCACCAACGGATGGCGGGACTACACAGAAGCCGATCGAGTGTGACGAATTGCACTGCCCGGAGCGCTCCGGCAGGTCGTGCGCGGTGGCAGACTTCTCGATGTCATTACACCCCATCCCGGGGACCCGCCGAGCGGGCCTCGAGGACCAGAAAGGGACAAAGATGTCCGAAACTGCTGTGTACGGCGGCTCTTCTCCGGACGTACCCGCCACCGGTTTGACCCGCAAGACCCGTACCCATCACCTGCTGCAGATGAAGGCAGAGGGTGAGCGCTGGGGAATGCTCACCGCGTACGACTACTCCAGTGCGCGCATTTTCGAGGAAGCCGGTGTTCCGGTGCTCCTCGTCGGCGATTCCGCAGCGAACGTCGTCTACGGCTACGACACCACCGTCCCGATCACGGTCGACGAACTGCTTCCGCTGGTCCGCGGAGTGGTCCGCGGGGCGCCGCACGCTCTCGTTGTCGCCGACCTGCCCTTCGGCACCTACGAGGCCTCACCGCAGCAGGCCCTCGAGACGGCAGTCCGGTTCATGAAGGAAGGCCTCGCAGGCGCGGTCAAGCTCGAAGGCGGCGAGCGCGTCGCCGGGCAGATCGCCGCCATCACCGCTGCAGGCATTCCGGTGATGGCCCACGTGGGCTTCACCCCGCAGAGTGTCAACACCCTCGGCGGCTTCCGGGTGCAGGGCCGCGGCGACGCGTCCGAGCAGCTGGTGGCCGATGCCATCGCGGTTCAGGAGGCCGGTGCGTTCGCCGTCGTCATGGAGATGGTTCCCGCAGACATCGCCGGTCAGGTCACCCGAAAGCTGACGATTCCCACGGTCGGCATCGGCGCGGGCAACGAATGCGACGCACAGGTCCTGGTGTGGCAGGACATGGCCGGATACACCAACGGCAAGACCGCGAAGTTCGTCAAGAAGTTCGCCGACGTCGGCGACTCACTGCGCACTGCGGCAACCACGTACCTGTCCGAGGTGCGCTCGGGCGTGTTCCCCGGACCCGAACACAGCTACTGATCTTTCCGGTTCGGATGGCACACTCGAGGCCATGACAACCAGACGGGGTACTACGTCCATCGCAGGTAGAAGCGCAGTCGCACTGGCCGGTGCGGCTGCGCTGCTCACTCTCGTGGGCGCCTGCAGCACCGATACCACCAACACCGGTTCGTCGTCCTCGACGACGACGGTCGCGCCGACCACCACGGTCACCACGACTCCCGCGGAAGCGGTGATCACCGATGCCCAGAAGCAGCAGTTGTGCACCGATCTGGAAGCGCAGCTGTCCAATTGGCGCGTGCAGGGGCCCACGCTCGGCCGCGGCGGGTTGAACATTCTGGTGCAGACGTGGGCGGCGCAGAGTGGCGTCATCAACCTGCAGGTGGTGCAGAACCGAGCGATCGTCGACGACGTCACGAAGGAAACGTGTTCGGACGTTCGAGACGAGGCCATCCGCTCGCTCGACATTCCGGACCTGGCGTCGGGTCTGGTGGGCTTCTAGGATGCGTTCTCTCTACCCCGAGATCGACCCCACCGAGACCGGCCACCTCGATGTCGGCGACGGCCAACGGATCTACTGGGAAACCTCGGGCAATCCCGACGGTGCGCCGGTGGTATTCGTGCACGGCGGTCCGGGCGGTGCCACCAATCCGTTGCAGCGGCGCTACTTCGATCCGAAGGCCTATCGGATCGTATTGTTCGATCAGCGGGGCTGCGGGCAGTCGACCCCGCACATCGCCGACGGTGCCGATCTATCGGTCAACACCACCGATCGGTTGATCTCGGACATGGAAAAGCTCCGGGAGCATCTGGGCATCGACGGTTGGTTGGTGTTCGGCGGTTCGTGGGGCTCGACTCTGTCACTGGCGTACGCCCAGTCGCACCGCGATCGCGTGCGCGGACTGATCCTCCGAGGAATCTTTCTCGTACGGCCGTCGGAGATCGACTGGTACTACGGCGGCGGTGCCGGCAACATCTTCCCCGATCTGTGGGAGCAGTTCCTCGCGCCCATTCCGGAGAGCGAGCGCGACGGCAATCTCGTCGAGGCGTATCACCGACAGCTGATGTCCGAGGACACAGAGGTAGCGACGAGGGCCGCGGTGGCGTGGTCCTCCTGGGAGGCAGCCACCAGCTACTTGCTGCCGAAACCGGATGCAGTGCAGGACAATTCGGACCCACGATTTGCGCGCGCATTCGCCGGCATCGAGAACCACTACTTCCGCAACCATGCCTTTCTCGACGAAGATCAATTGCTGCGCGACGCGCACCTGCTCGGCGACATTCCGGGCGTCATCGTGCAGGGCCGCTACGACGTCGTGTGCCCCGCAACGAGTGCGTGGGCCCTGCACAAAGCATGGCCCAGTGCAGATCTGGTGATCGTCGACGACGCAGGGCACTCAGCGGCCGAGCCGGGCATCGTGCACCACCTCGTCGAGGCGACCGACCGCTTCAGGCCGTGACGGGCGCGTAGCCGAAAGCGATCCTGCGCGAGTCGGTGTCGGCCTGGGTCAACCGGACCGTCACCGACTCCCCCGCAGGAGGTTCGCCGTCGCACTTGCCGATGACAATGGGATCCGACACGAGTACCTCGGCATCTCGCTTGCCCTCGGCACCGCGAAGTACGACCGCATCGAATGTCTCGCCCACTCGATCCTTCAGTACGTGTGCCTCGGTGAGGTCTACGCATGCACGGTCGACCTTCGACGCTGCAGAATCGGATCCACGCATGATCGCCGGTAGCTCGGGTAGGGCCTGCGTCGCCCATTCCGGCACCGCCGATCCGGCTACGACGGCCAGGCATACCTCGGTGGCGAAGCGATCGGACAGCCGTCGCAGCGGTGCTGTCACGTGGGCGTACGGCGCACCGATTCCCGAGTGCTCCACCGTTGCGTCACCGGCGGCAGTGCTGGTCGTGCGATCGAACGCGAGGTAGTCCGCTCCGCGCAGCAAACCGGTCGCCTGACTCATCATCGCCAGTGTCGACGGCTCGTCGGCAGGCAGGCCGGCCAGTACCGCGCCCGCAGATGCTCCAGCAGGCCAATCGATTCCGAGGGCAGTAGCGGTACTCTTCAAGGTTTCGACGGCCTCGCCCGGGGCGGGTGGAAGGGTACGAACGATGCCGATGCCGGCGTCGAGCATGATCCTGGCGGCGCACATTCCCGTCAGCAGCGACACCTCGGCGTTCCAACCGTCCACTGCCGTACGGGGTTGCAGGACGATCCGCCAGCCCGGCCCGTCGGGCGCCACTTCCTGCTCGGGCAGCGTGATGTCGATTGCTCCGCGGCGTCTGGCCGCGTTCGCCCGTTGCGATCCGAATTCTGCCAAGGCGGCGATCGAGGGATGCGGAGTTCCCGCGTCGACGTCGGCTTGCACTCCGGCGTAGTCCAGCCGGGCGACAGATCGCACCAGCGCGCGGGTAACCGTCCAGGCAGCTGCTTCGCCGACGTCGTCGAGCTCGATGGTCCATAGCGCGGCGCAGCGCGTCTGTCCCTCCAACAGACTTCCCGAGCCCTCCGACAACTCGCGTGGGTGCAGCGGAACAGATCCGTCGGGGAGATAGAACGTCTGGCCGCGTCGGCGGGTTTCCAGGTCGAGCGCTCCCCCTGGCAGCACCAGCGCACCCACGTCGGCGATCGCGTAGTGCACCATCAACCCGTTGGACGTCTTCTCGATGTGGACGGCTTGATCGAGGTCTTTCGAGCCGGGCGGGTCGATGGTGACGAAGGGAATGTCGGTTCGGTCGATCCTGCTGTCGGCGTGCAGATCTCGGGCGTTCTGCGCTTCGCGCAACACCGCTGCGTCGAAGACGTCGGACAGACCGAACTCGGATCTGATGGCCTCGAAATCGAAGTTCGGAGCCCTCAGCCGGGTGAGCAGCACCGTCAGTTGTTCCAGTCGTCGTCGGAGTCGGCGGCCTTGTTGCGCGCGGCTGCGATCTTCAGCGCTTGCTCTGCAGTGGCCTTGTCCGGATACGGGCCCATGCGGTCGAGGGCGTTGGTCTCCTTGCCCTGCACAACCTGCTTGGTGCTGATGTCGTAGTACCAGGAGGTGTCGTCGTCGGTCATGACTTCCAGTGTGCCCCATGGAGCGACGCGGCAGGAGAACTGCGAGAAAAGTGAGTGCGAACGAGTCGGCCTGTAAGCCGGATCCTGTCTGCCGTTCCTGCTTTCGCAGGTTCGACTTCGACGACCATCCATCTGGGCACACCGTTGCCGGGTACCTCGAGCAGTCCACCCGCAGGCTCGGGCGAGCAGCCCTCGAGCACCTGCGCAGCTGCACCCCTTGCGCGGTGCAGCCTTCGACCTTGCTCCGGGCGGGGTTTACCTAGCCACCCCAGTCACCTGGGGTGCTGGTGCGCTCTTACCGCACCGTTTCACCCTGACCTGCAGTTCGATTCCGAAGAACCGATCCGCAGGCGGTCTGTTTTCTGTGGCACTGTCCCGCGAGTCACCTCGGGTTGCCGTTAACAACCGCCCTGCTCTGTGGAGTCCGGACTTTCCTCGGCCCGAAGCGCGACGGAACTGATCCGCCGGTCCTCCGAGCCGCAGCCGTCCGGCCAACTCGTTCGCGGTTGCGTACTCTACCCGGCTCACGTCGGATGTCCGGCGACTGCCCGGCCACGAAGAACAGTGGCACTCGCGACGGCCGCGGCAGCGGTGACGGCTGCGCCCACCCAGGCTGCCGACGTGTAGGCCCCCTCCGAGGGAAAGATGGACCCTGCACTGGTCCCGGTGGCCAACACGAGCCCACCGATCGCACTACCGAACGCGAATCCGACACTGCGCACCACCTGGGTGGTACTCATGGCACTCGAGGTCTCCTCCGAAGGTACGACGGAGAGAACGACGGCCGGCAGCGCAGCCGAGAAGCTACCGACGCCGAAGCCCAGAACAGCCATCGCCGCACACAGTTCCAGGACGCTGGTGCGGGTTCCAGCGAACAGGGCGAGGGCTCCCACAACGACGAGCGCGCTGAACGTCAGAGCGTGGGCAGACCCCACCCGACGTAATGCGCGGGGAAACAGCTTGCCCGCGAGAAACCCGAACACCGAGAACGGAACCAGGACCAGTCCGGCGGCGAAGGCGTCGAGCCCGAAGCCGTATCCGGCGCCGGCAGGCGTCTGCGCAAACCGCGTCACGATGGTGAGCAGGAGATACATGCCGATGCCGCCCAGAAACATCGCTCCATTCGCACCGACCACAGCTCGATGGCGGAGTAACCGGAGATCGACGAGCGGTGCCGAGCTCTCGAGTTCGACGCGGACCCACATGCCCGCACTGACGACCGCGACTGTGGCCAGTGTCCCCACCGCCCATGGGTGGCTCGTCCACAGCGCAGTCTCACTGACAAGAATCAGCACCAGGGAGAGGGCGACCGCGAGCAGCAGTGCACCTGGAACGTCGATTCCAGTCGAGCGCTTCTGCGGCGAGGGTGGAATCACCTTCAGAGCAACCACCAGCGCCATGACCGTCAGTGCAGCACCGAATCCGTAGGCGGCGCGAATCCCACCGTGGTCGGTCAGAAACCCGGACATCGGGTAGCCCACACCGACACCCGCGGTCGATGCAACCGACAGCAGCGCGATGGTGGAACCAGACCGACTGCTGGACAAATGATCTCGTGCAACACCCATCAGCATCGAGGTCAGTGCCAGCCCCACTCCCTGGGCCGCGCGGCCGAGGAGCAACCAAGCGAAGGACAGCGGCAGTGCAGTCAGAACTCCGCCGACCGACACGACGGCGAGCGTGACGAGGATGGCCGCACGTCGATACGGACCGGAACCCAGCCGACCGAGCAGCGGCGTGGTCACGGCGCCTGTCAACAAGGCCAGCGTCAACGTCCACTGCGCACTCGACAGCGAGACATCGAATGTGGTTGCGACACTGGTGATCAGCGGGGCACCGAGGCTACCGACAGCAGCGACGACCACTCCGACGAACACCAGCGCGGGTACCAACAGGCGCTCTCCGCGGCCGTCGGCGTCCGCGGTCATCGGTTCGTATCGCTGGTGATGTGGTCGAACAATCCGGCGTGGATGCGAGTGCCCACTCCGTTCGCCCAGGGTTGGTCGACTTCATGAATCTGCATGGCTGCGCCACTGTTGAGCAGCATGCCGAACGCCAGAAATGCCTTGACGGTCACTGCGTCGAGACCGGTGACCTCTACGACGGTGTTCCACATCCGGCCGAATGCCTCTCGAACGGCGTCCCTCACCTCGGAGTCGCCACACGCGGCGATCCCCTGCAGCTGAAGCAGGAGTGAGGTTCGATCCTCGAGCATGGAGTAATAGCGCTCCCCCATCGCGGCCAACGCCTGTTGCCCGGTGTCCGTTCCCGCAGCTTCGCGCATTCCGTCCGCCAACCGATCGAAGGACGCGACGACCAGTTCTGAGAACAGTGCCTTCTTGGTTCCGAATATTCGAAAGATGTAGGCCTGCGTGATCCCTGCTTCGCGGGCGATCCTGTCGGTCGAACCGCCGTGCAGTCCGGACGAAGCGAATTCGTCTGCCGCTATCCGCAGTATTTGCTGCCGTCGGTCCGGGCCTGTCATCCGTCCTCGCTGCGCCATGCCTTCAAGTTACTGGTTACTAACTACTGACTTCAATGGTTTTCTCGAGCGCATCACTACAGTTCTGTCCATGAGTGAATGGGTCGTGTTGCTGCGCGGCATCAACGTCGGCGGTATCAACATCAAGATGGTCGATCTCCGTGCTGCTTTGGCCTCGGCCGGCTTCACGAATGTCCGCACGATTCTGGCGACCGGCAATGTACTGCTGCAGTCGCCGCTGAGCGCTGCCGCTTTGAAGGCACAAGTCGAGAGCACGCTCGCCGAGGTGTTCGGCTACCAAGCCTGGGTTGTCGTACTCGACGTCCCAGCGCTGGGGGCGATAGTGGAGTCATACCCGTTCGACGCCGAACGGGAAGGCTGGCATCCTTATGTGGTGTTCGGTAGCGACGATAGCCATTTGACCGAATTGTCCGCTCTTGCAGGAGAACTCGACCCCGAGCTCGAGAGGATTGCCGAGGGGAACAGCGTGCTCTACTGGGAGGTGCGCAAGGGCAACACCACCGACAGCACGTTCGGGAAAGCCACGGCGAAGGCGAAGTACAAGGCCACGACCACCACACGGAACGTTCGCACTCTCGTGAAAATTCTCGCGTGACCGTTCTCGCTGCGGCACTGGTCGCCGCCGTTCTCGTCTTCGCCATCGTTCGCCCGCGCGGTCTCCCCGAAATCGTCGCCGCACTTCCAGCGGCAGCAGTTGTTCTTCTCGTCGGGCTCGTCAGCCTCGACGCCGCTCGGGAGCAGGTACTCGAACTCGCTCCCACCGTCGTTTTTCTGGCGTTCATCCTGATCCTGGCGCATCTGTCGGATGCCCTCGGCGTGTTCACCTGGATCGCCGCGAAGCTACGACGCGGATCCAAGGGCAGCCCCCGCAGACTGCTCACCCTCGTGTTCGCAGCTGCTGCGGCAACCACAGCCGTACTGAGCCTCGACGCGACCGTGGTTCTACTGACACCGGCCATCATCGGTGCCGCTCGCATCCTGGGGATGTCGCCGCGTCCGCACAGTTATGCCACTGCGCACCTGTCCAATTCGGCGTCGACTCTGCTGCCGGTGTCCAATCTGACCAACCTGCTGGCCTTCGCTGCGACCGGACTGACCTTCCTGCATTTCACGGCCCTGATGGCACTGCCGTGGATCTTCGCGGTCGCCATCGAACTGGCGGTGTTCCTGATCTTCTTCCGCAAGGATCTGACCGGCACCGCGACACCGACGGACACCCCGACCGCGCAGAGCACCGACGACGTGCCCGCACCTCGCAGTACGCTCCTCATCCTCGGTGCGACACTCGTCGGCTTCGCCGTGGCGGGACTGTTCGACATCGAACCGTTCTGGGTGGCTGCGGTGGGGTCCATTGCGCTCGCGATCCCGGCACTTCGAGCTCGGCACACCACACCTCGCGCCATTCTGCGCGGTGCCGATCTGCCGTTCTGTGGCTTCGTCTTTCTGCTCGGCATCGTCGTCCTCGGCGTGACGACGGGCCCGATCGGCGACTGGCTGGCGCGAATTCTGCCGTCCGACACCACCTTCGTGTCCCTGCTGGCCGCGGCTGCCATTGCGGCGGTGGCGTCGAACATCGTCAACAACCTGCCCGCGACCCTGCTGCTACTGGCCGCGTTCGGTGCCGACGCTCCCCCAGCGTTGTTGTTGGCCATGGTGATCGGGGTGAACCTCGGCCCCAACCTCACCTACGTCGGGTCGCTGGCGATCATGCTGTGGCGACGCGTCGCATCGGCCAACGACGAGCCGGCAGACCTGCGCACCTTCACCGTTCTCGGCGTCATCACCACTCCACTGACCATCGTCGGCGCAGTGGCGGGCCTGTGGCTCGCGTTGCAGATCTAAGCCTCGTCGTGCCATCCGGCCATCCCCGGGAGCACAGGTCGTCCGAGCACACCGCGCTCGGGCGGGTCGGCAACCCGATGACATCGACGACGCAATTTCGGCCTCGGTATCCCACGAGTTCCGCTGGGCAACGGGTGAGCGCATCGAGGTGCCCGGTGGTGTGCTGATGTGACCGAACCGGCCCCCAACGAGCCGGGGCACCGTGCCTACATCTTCAGTTGTCGACCGGCCGAGGATTCTCGACTGTTGCCAACGGTGCCCGCACGCTCCTCGTCACAAGACAATCTCGAGCCGTGGCAGTTCTCGCCCGGGGATCGACCCACTCAAAGCAGTACCGATGCGGACGGCACCGAAGTGGAGATAGAACGATTCGGCTCCGGGATCCGCGTCGAGCGTCAGACGCTCGAATCCCTGCGCACGAGCCTCACTGATCGTGTGCTCGAGCAATTTTCGACCACAGCCGGTTCCGATGGAACTCGCGTCCACGAAGAGTGCCGTCAGTTCACCGGCGGGGGCTTCACCCCCGAGCAAGCTGAAACCGACGACGGAGCTTTCAGGCTCGGACGAGCCGACGACGGCCACCCACATCCGACCCGATCCGCACACCGCCGAGTCGTACGTCAACTCCACACGACATGCCTGCAGGAAGTCCTCGGAGTATCCCCAGTAGGCCTTCGACCGAAGTGCGAGTGCCGAGATCGTCTCGTTTTCGTCGGACCTCGCCAACCGGATTTCGATATCTCCCACACCTCGACCATAGAGCGGATGTCCGCAACGCCGGAAGCACTACCGCGGTGACGACCGTGATGGCGAGCCGCGGCACTGTGTGTTCTCGGTACACGATTCACCAGCGAAGCAGACCCTGCTTGTTTCCCACGGTGCCGGTAGGTCCGTCGTCGGCAATCGTGGCGAGTCGGACTATTTCGTCGGTGCCCTGCGTGACGTCGTGTGCACCCTTGCCTGCGTTCAGATCGGTGCGGGTGTAGCCGGGGTCGGCGGCATTGACTCGCATCATCGGGAGGGCGCGCGCGTACTTCACCGTGAGCATGTTGAGGGCGGTCTCGGACGACGCGTAGATCGGCGGCACCACCTGCCAGTCGAAGTAGTCGTGCTCGATGGTGTCCTGAATGGATCCGACACCCGAGGAGATGTTGACGATTCGTGGATGGTTCGAGACCTTCAGCAGTGGCACGAATGCGTTGGTCACTCGAATGACGCCGAAGACGTTGGTGTCGAAGACGTCTCGGGCGTCATCCGCCGATCCTTGTTCGAGCGGAACGAACGCGCCGGTAATTCCTGCGTTGTTGATCAGGACGTCGAGGCGTCCATGGTCCGCACGCACCTGGCGCGCAGCAGCGTCGACGCTGCCCTGATCGGTCACGTCGAGTTGAACGAACGTGACGCCGAGGTCGGCGGCAGCAGCACGACCCAGCTCACGGTTGCGGGCACCGATGACCACGGTGTGGCCGGCACGCTGTAAGCGCCGCGCCGTCTCGTGACCGATTCCCTTGTTGCCGCCGGTGATCGTCGTGATTGTGCTCATGACGTCGACGCAAAGGCGCGGCGGCCCGCTCGAGAAGATGCCGCTTGTCGGTAGGTCTGCCAGTACCACCCACGTCCTCATCGAGAAGACGCCCGTGGCCGAGGTGGCACAGTGGTGAGATGACCGTAGAGCAGCAGGGACGCCGGCCGGCGGGTTTCTCGTCGGTGCTCCGCGGTTGGCGTGACCGCAGCGCACCCGTCCCCTCCGACTCGGCCGTCAGGCCTCGGAGATCGTCGGGCTTACGCCGCGAGGAACTCGCCACACTCGCCGGAATCTCGGTGGACTACCTGGTCCAGCTGGAGCAGGGTCGCGCGTCGAATCCGTCGGCGGCGGTGGTCGCTGCTCTCGTTCGGGCATTGAGCCTCGACCTCGCCGATGCCGGAGTGTTGTATCGAGCTGCCGGACTCGCGGCACCGTCGTCGGCCGTCGATCGATCGGTACCGGACAGCGTCGACCGGCTGCTGGCCCGAGCCGACGACTGGCCTACGGCCGTGTACGCGGCCGATTGGTGGCTGCTGAGATGGAACGCGGCATGGTCCGCTCTGATGGGCAATCCGATGGACCTGTCCGGACATTCACGCAACCAGGTCTGGTTCGAGATGACCGAGGACACGTCGACCATGTGGGTCGACCCCGGGCAACGGGAACAGTATCGAGACGCTCTGGTCGGCGACCTCCGCGTGGCACAAATCTCGCATCCCGACGACGCCGAGCTCGACAACCTCGTCCATGACCTTCGAGCACGCAGCGACGAATTCTCCGATCGTTGGCACCACGCTCGGCCTACCGCCTACCGGGGAGCACGCAAGAACATCGACCATCCCCTGGTGGGGTCGATGGTCCTCGATGGGGACGTGTTCCAGCCGGCAGGCTCCGACGTGCGGGTGATCGTCTACACCGCAGCACCCGGCTCACGAGATGAGTCCAGACTGTTGTCACTGTTGTCGCCCGGATCCCGTGCACGGAACCGAGCCTCGGTTCAGGCCGGCGAAGCCAGGTGCGAGGTGTCGTTCACCAATCGCACCGACGCCCCGCCGTCGGGGTAGAACTCGGCAATACTCAGCGACGCGAGATCGAGGTGCAGTCGATACAGCAGCGACGGGCCGACGTCGAGAGCAAGTTGCAGCAGCATCTTGATCGGGGTGACATGGGTGACCACCAGAAGCGTCTTTCCGGCGTACTCGGCGAGCAACTGGTCGCGGGTCGCTTCGATGCGTACACGTACGGCGTCGAAACTCTCCCCGTTCGGTGGTGCCACAGAAGTGTCGCCGCGCCACGCCTTGTGAACCTCGGGGTGACGTTCCATGGCCTCGGTGAACGTCAGTCCTTCCCAGTCGCCGAAGTCGGTCTCGATGAGACCGTCGACAGTGGTGACGGGCAATCCCAAGCGGTCGGCTGTCGCTGAGGCCGTCTGTTGGGCGCGCGCGAGCGGCGAGGCCACGATGGCGTCGATGTCTGTCCGTGAACCGAGAACCGTTGCGGCAGAATCTGCTTGGCGTTGTCCCAGTTCCGTCAAGTCAGGATTGCCGCGGCCGGAGTATCGTCGATCGACCGACATGGGGGTCTGCCCGTGCCGCAACAGCAGCAGGCGCGTGGGCTCGCCCATCGCACCGGTCCACCCGGGCGACTCGGCCTTCTTCGCGGCCGGCTCGGCATCGGGTAGTTCCGACAGCTCCACACCCTCGGCCGCGGCGTCCATCGCCTCGTTGGCCAGCGCATCGGCGTGCGAGTTCTGCGCGCGCGGAATCCACTCGTAGGTGACGGAATCGAAGCCGCGAGCCAGTTCGGCTGCTTTCCGCTGAAGCGGAATCATGTCCGGGTGCTTCACTTTCCAGCGCCCGGACATCTGCTCGACGACGAGTTTGGAGTCCATACGGACGGCAACCTCGCGGGCCCCGACGTCACGTGCGGCACTGAGTGCGGCGATCAGGCCGTTGTACTCGGCGACGTTGTTGGTGGCCACGCCCAGCGACGCCCGGCGCTCGGCGAGCACCTGCGAGCGATCGGCGCTGAACACCACTGCGCCGTATCCAGCAGGCCCGGGGTTTCCCCGCGATCCTCCGTCGGCCTCGGCGACAACCCGCGACATCTGGCTCAAATTCCGGATTCCTTGGTGCGCACCAGGATTGCGTTGCATTCCGAGCAACGAATCAGAGCGTCTGCCGGCTTGTTGGCAATGCTCGCGATCTCGTTGCGGTCGAGCTCGATCCGGCAAGCACCGCAGCGGCGAGCCTGCAGCAACGCCGCACCACGCCCGGTGAGAGCTCGCTGCTTCTCGTAAACAGCAAGCAGATCCGCGGGCAACCCCGAAGCCAAGGACTCGCGGCGCTCGGCGCTGCGCTTCTCGGCGGTGTCGAGGTCTGCAACGGCGTCGTCGCGGCGACGGCCGGCGTCGACGAGTTCGTCCTCGATCTGCGTCAGCTGCGCACCGGCGTGCTCGTAGTCCCGCTCACTGGCCTCACGCTGCTCCATGACCTCGAGCAATTCCTCCTCGAGGATGCCCTGGCGACGTTCGAGGCTGCCGAGCTCGTGCTGCAACTCCGTCATCTGCTTCGGTGCGATGGTGCCACTCTCGAGCATCTTCTTGTCGCGAGCCTCGCGTTGACGAACCGCGTCGACCTCGCCCTCGAGTTTGCGAATGTCCCGATCGAGGTCGTCCATCGAGATCTGTACCGTCACGGCCGCGTCCTTGCGGGTGATGCGCTCGGTCTCGAGCTTGTCCACCTCCTGCTGCTCGGGGAGGCTTTTGCGGCGGTGGGCGATCTGCGAGAGTTCGGTATCCACACCGGCCAATTCGAGCAGCGAGGCCTGGACTTTGGGATCGACGTTCACGCTTGATGACTCCTGCGACTATGGAAGTTGGTAAGAGATCACCCTACCGGCTGCTCGAAACCGAGAACGCCGGATCGACTCCGACCGCCTGTCGCCAGGGGTTCACAAGTCACGATGGTCACCGATCACAGCGTCCAGGGGTCGGTGCGCACATCGGTGACACTGCTTCTCCACCCGTCCGTGTCACCGAACGCGGCGTCGACGATGGTGCGCGCCTGGTCACACCACGGGAACTCCGACGCCCAGTGCGCGGTGTCGATCACCGCGGGCCCACCCGCGCGCAGATGTTCGTCGACAGGGTGGTGCCGCAGATCCGAGGTGACGTACACGTCGGCGTCGGTTCGCGCGACTGCAGACAGGAACGAATCGCCTGCTCCCCCGCACATCGCGACCACCGAGACCGTGGCGTCGGGGTCACCGGCGGCTCGCACGCCCCAGCTGGTTGCCGGCAACGCGTCCCGAACGACGTCGGTGAACTCGGCGAGTGTCATCGGACTCGGCAGTTTTCCGATGCGCCCCAGTCCTGTACACGATGGCAGAGCCGCGGACTCGAAGACGTCGAACGCGGGCTCCTCGTAGGGGTGGGCGTGACGTAGAGCCGAAAGCACCTGCGCGCGTAGCACTTTGGGTGCTACAACCTCGATGCGATCCTCCGTCTCCGTGTGCACTTCACCGAGAACGCCCAGTGTCGGGTGCGCATTCGGGCCGGGACGGAACTGGCCGAGACCGGTCGCCTGCCAGCTCGCTTCGCTGTAGTCGCCGATCTGTCCGGCTCCGGCGTCGAACAGGGCCTGCCGTACCGCGGCCGAGTCGGAGGTCGGTACGAAGACCACCCATTTGTCGTGTGCAGGTGCGGGAATGGGGTCCAGTGGTCTGGTGTCGATCACGCCGAGCGCGGCTGCGAGTGCGTCGGATACACCCGGATCGGCGGAGTCCGCGTTGGTATGCGCGGTGAACACTGCACAGTCGGCTTTGATCAACCGATGAATCACCGAGCCCTTGGCAGTGTCGGCCGCCACTGTGTCGACGCCTTTGAGCAGGAGCGGGTGGTGCGCCACGATCAGATCGGCACCCCATGCGATGGCCTCGTCGACCACCGCCTCGGTGACGTCGACGGTGTACAGAACCTGCTGCACAACAGCTTTCGGGTCTCCACACACCAGACCCACCGAGTCCCAGTTCTCGGCCAGCCGTGGTGGGTAGGCATTGTCGAGAACCTCGATGACGTCCGCCAGTGTCACTGCCATATTCGTTGCTCTCCTCACAGAACGGTGCTCAACGCATTCACCAGTATGTCGACCTGCTGCGAGTCCCGTACCGCCACGCGGAGATAGTGGCGATCCAGCCCTGGGAACGTGTCGCCGCGCCGAACCGCAATACCCATCGTGCGCAGGCGTTCTCGAACCAGATCGGCACCCTCGAAGCGCACCAGCAGAAACGGCGCTCGGGCCGGGCCGGTGACGTCCAAACCGAGAGCGCCCAGTCGGCCGATCATCGCAGATCGTTCGCGGTCGATTCGTTCGGATTCGGCACATGCCTGATCGACGGCAAACGGTTCTGTGCAGGCGCGGATCGCTTCGATTTGCAGACTCCCCAGCGGCCAGTGCGCGCGTCCGTGCTGCATCCTCGTGAGAACGTCAGGGTGCCCCAGCGCATATCCGCACCGCAACCCCGCCAACGCCCACGTCTTCGTCAGGCTGCGCAGTACCACCACGTCGTCCGAGCGCTGCGACGAAACCGATTCTCCGGCACCGAGCACTGCGTCGGCGAAGGCCTCGTCGACCACCACCGTTCGGCCGGGCCGACGCAGGCTCAGGACCGCTTCGCATGGATGCAGAACCGACGTCGGATTGGTGGGGTTGCCGATGATCACCATGTCGGCTGCATCGGGCACGAGCATCGGATCGAGCTCGAAGGGCGGCGGCAAAACAACCCGATGCACCGGTACACCCGCCTGTTCCAGCACCCAATCGGGCTCGGTGAAGGACGGATGAATCGTTGCCACGAGGGAGGGCTCCAAGCGCGGCAGCATCGAGAAGCCCTCGGCCCCGCCGCTGAGCAGCAGCACCTCGTCCGGGGAACGGCCGTGGTGTGCGGCCACTTGCTCTTGTGCGGCGTACTCGGCCGCAGCGCTCGGGTACGAACCCAGCGAACTCAGTGCCGCGGCCAGCCGGTCCCGAAGCCATGCCGGCGGGCCGTCGGCGCGCACGTTGACGGCGAAGTCGACGAATCCGGACTCGACTTCCACGTCACCATGGTGACGAAGGAGCTCATCCGGCCTGTGACGGAGGAGCGCGTCGGGTTCGGCAGTTGTATCGGACATCGCGACGAGCGTAGCCGCAGGCTTTCCCGAGCAGGCCGCACCGATAGGCTTCGAACATGTCTGCCGTTACCCCCGCGTCCGTTGTCCTGTTCGATCTCGATGGGACGTTGACCGATTCCGCACCGGGAATTCATGCCGGTTTTCGCCATGCGTTGGCCTCCGTGGACGCCCCCGAGCCGACCGAAGAGCAGCTGTCACTGGTTGTCGGGCCGCCGTTGATCGACACCTTGCGCGGGCTGGGTCTGGACGAGGACGCCGCACAGCGCGCGTTGGCGGCGTACTTCGAGCGGTACGACGAGCGGGGCTGGGCCGAGAACACCGCGTTCGACGGCATCGAGACGGTGCTGACTCGATTGCAGGACCGAGGAGTGCGCCTCGGTGTGGCGACGTCGAAGTCGGAGCGCTTCGCCGTTCGCATTCTCGACCACTTCGGTTTGTCTCGATACTTCGAGTTCATCGGAGGTGCCAGCAACGACGGCACCCGACGAGCGAAGTCCGATGTCATCGCGCACTCGTTGTCCAATCTCGGCATCGATCCGGTGGAACACGCGGACGGTGGCACCGACGGGGTGATCATGATCGGTGATCGTGACCACGACGTGCACGGTGCAGCACGATTCGGCATTCCCACGGTGTACGTGGAGTGGGGCTACGGCATCGACGGCGAAAGCGACGACGCTGCGTTCACCGCATCGAACATGGACGAGTTGGCTGCGGTGCTCGAGCAGAACACGGTGGCAGGGCAGTGAACGAGCCACTGCATGTGACATTCGTGTGCACCGGCAACATCTGCCGATCGCCGATGGCAGAAAAGGTCTTCGCCGCGCATCTGCGCGATGCCGGTCTCGCCGATGAAGTGCGGGTGTCGAGTGCGGGCACCGGCGGCTGGCATGTGGGCGACGGTGCCGATCCCCGCACCGTCGCCGAGCTCGTTGCCCATGGCTACGACGGTGAGCACGAGGCCGCGCAGGTCGGACCGGACCATCTGGAGGCAGACCTGATCGTCGCGCTCGACACCGGCCACGCGAAGGCGCTGCTGCAGCTCGGCGCGCCGGCCGATCGAGTGGCCCTGCTGCGATCGTTCGATCCCGACGCCGACGACTCGTCGGTCGCCGACCCGTACTACTCGTCCGACTCCGCGTTCACCGAGGTGCGCGAGCAGATCGAAAGTGCGGTTCCCGGGCTGTTGAACTGGGCACGGTCTCAGCTCCCCGGCTGACCCGGCTACCGTGGTGGGGTGGAGAAGTTAGGGTTCTTGCTGCGTCCGAAGTGGTTGGTGCTGGCCGCCGTCGCGCTGGCGTTCGCATTTCTGTGCTTCAGCGTGCTCGCTCCGTGGCAGCTCGGCAAGAACACCTCGACCTCTGCACGCAACGACCTGATCACCCGGTCGGTCGATGCTGATCCGGTACCCATCTCGGACATCCTCACCGCCAACGGCTTCCCGGCCGACGACGAATGGCGCCGCGTCATCGCGACGGGTTCCTACGATGTCGATTCCGAGGCACTGGTGCGGCTGCGCAGCATTCGTGAACAGCCCGCGTACGAGGTCATCACCCCGTTCGAGATCGACGGTGGGCCCACCGTGCTGGTCAACCGCGGGTACGTGCTGCCGGTGGAGGGCACACGACCACCCGACTTCGCGCCCGCACCTACGGGACAGGTAACGCTCAATGCCCGTGTGCGCCAAGCCGAGGGCACGTCGCGGGAACCGATCGAGGAAGACGGTCACCTGCAGGTCTACAACATCAATCCGGAGCAGATCGGCACAGCGGTCGGCGTCGATGCGATCGACGGGTACCTCCAGCTCGACGACGATCAACCGGGCGGACTGGGCCTGATCGAATTGCCTCAGACCGATGCAGGGCCCTACCTCTCCTACGGTCTGCAGTGGCTGGCGTTCGGCATCATGGCACCGCTGGGTCTGGCGTACTTCGTTCGCGCCGAGATCAGGGAGCGTCGCATGTCTCGTGCCGACATGGCCGACGCGATGTCCGGCGAACCGGATCCCGCTCCCGACAACGAGCCCGTACCCGACGAAGAAGAAGAATTCAGTCTTCCCACCCGACGCGAGAAGCGCGCCAGAGCGCGCGCTGCGTCACGTCCGACGGTGCCGTCGGATCCTCGCCTGGCCGATCGCTACGGCAAGAATCGCTGACGCGATCACCGATAGTTCTTGCACCCGGGTCGACAGCGTGACCGCACGGCGAAGGTCGCGCGCTGTGGGCGAGGCCCCGTCCCCCAGGGTCGGGCGGTTTTCGACGCCGTGTCGATACTGCGTTCTGCCTCCGAGTTGCAGTCCCAGCGCACCTGCAGCCGAGGCCTCGGCAACACCGGCATTGGGGCTGGGATGCTTCGACGCGTCGCGACGCCACATCTTTGCTGCCTCGACGGGCGAGCCGTGTACCAGAGGTGCTGCCAGTACCGTCGCCAGTCCGGTGGCCCGGGCGGGCACCAAATTCAGGACGTCGTCGATTCGCGCTGCGGCCCAACCGAAGCGCAGATACTTCTCGGACCGATAGCCGACCATGGCGTCGAGCGTGTTGCTCGCGCGGTAGGCCAGAACACCGGGCACGCCGGCACACGCGCCCCACACCAGGACACCCACGGTGGCATCGGATGTGTTCTCTGCGATGGATTCGAGAGCGGCGCGCGCCAACCCGTCGGAGTCGAGTGATTCCGGATCGCGCCCGCACAGCGACGGCAACAGTGCGCGCGCACCCGCCAGGTCATCGCTGTCGAGACAATCGGCCATCTGCCCACCCACCCTGGACAGCGACGTTCCACCCAGCGCTGCCCAGGTGGCAGCCGCGACCAGAACCGTCTCGACAGGTGCACCCAGGCGGGCGGCGGCGCGGCTCGAGGCGATACCGATAGCGGCCGCCGAACCGATCAGCGTCGACGCATGTATGACTCCGACGGTTCTGCTGTCACGGTAGAGAACTCGCTCCACGTGCAGTGCCGTCGTGCCGAACCCTGCGACCGGATGCCAGCGCTTCGGGTCTGCGAACACGCGATCGAGACCGTAGCCGATCAGTAAGCCGATCGCTCGGGGGTGTGTCCACATCCCACGAATCTTGCCAACTGCCCATCCGGTGCAGAGAACCGGTGTGTCAGGCCCAGCGCTGGCGGTATGCGCTCGCGAGTTGACGGTTGCGGAAGTCGATGTCGCTTCCGTCGTTGAGCAGGGCGATTGCCATTCCTACGAAGCCGACGGCTGCCATTACGAACATTGTCATGATTCCCCCAGAATCTCGAGTGGATCCGCAGTGCGGACTTGGCTGTACCCAATTGTTACCCGCCAGTAGGCCAATTCCTACTCGTTTGAGGTGGCCGTCACGTGTGTCGGTCGTCACGAGACGCCCGTCTCATCGAAACGTCCAAAATCGAACGGCCACCGGCTATCTCGCGCTGTGCAGTTCTCCCGTAGTTACTGCGGCACAGGAAAGAGATGCTGCTCGTCGGTCACGACCGAGCGCAGAAATTCGTCGACGGCCTTCACCCGCGCCAAACCGGTCAGCTCTCGCGGCACCACCGTCCAATACGTCCGCTCGACCGAGACGACGCCGGGCAGCACCGACTTGAGCGCCACGTCCGGCTCGCCGATGTAGCTGGGCAACGGCGCAATTCCCACACCGGATCTCGCCGCGATCCACTGCCCGGTGATGTTGTTGGTCTGAATCTGCGCGCGACCCTCGGGCAGGATCGAGTCCAGGATTCGCAGGGGCGCAACATCGAGCAGCGCATCGACGTACGAAATCAGCGTGTGGCCCCGGAGGTCGTCGACGGTGTGGATCGGCGACGTCGCCGCAAGATACTCCTCGGCGGCATAGAGCTCGAGCGAGTACGTCGCCAACCTGCGCGTGACGACAAATCTCGGCGACGGCCGTTCCAGCGTGATTGCGATGTCGAATTCCCTTGTCGCCAAGGAGTTGTGCTCAGTGGCGGTGACCAATTCGATATCGAGATCAGGGTGCTTGTCTCGCAGTACGCCGAGTTTCGGTGTCAGGACGAAGGCTCCGAAGCCGTCCGGAGCCGCGATACGGACGGTGCCACGCAGCGATCCGGTGTCGGACGTCTGATCCTCGAACGCCGCGATGAGCGTCGACTCCACGGTTTCGGCGTATCCGACGAGCCGCCGCCCCGCCTCGGTCAATCGCCAACCCGACGGGGTTCGGTCGAAAAGCCGCTGTCCGGCCGACTTTTCGAGTGCCGTGATACGACGGCCGACGGTGGTGTGGTCCACGCCGAGAGTGCGAGACGCGTCGGTCAGGCGTCCCGTCCTCGACACTTCGAGAAAGTAGCGGAGGTGGTCTGGGTTGAACACTCGTCCAGCTTATCCCTCTGTGCATTTCTGCACGGCAATCTGCGACTTTGGCCTTTGACATGTGCATCGATACCAGTGAGACTCGAGACACACCGATGGAAAGGATCGAACGTTGACCGACGTCATTGCGCACTGGATCGATGGCAAGACCTACTCCGGCAAGTCCGACCGGACTTCCCCCGTCACCAACCCCGCGACCGGCGAGGTCACCGGCACACTTGCCCTGGCCGACACCGGCGACGCTCGGGCGGTCATCGACGCTGCCGCCGCCGCATTCCCGGCGTGGCGCGACACCTCTCTGGCCAAGCGAACCTCCATCCTGTTCTCGTTCCGAGAGCTGCTGAACGCCAAGAAGAACGAGCTCGCCGAGATCATCACGGCCGAGCACGGAAAGGTTCTCTCCGATGCCCTCGGTGAGATCTCACGTGGCCAGGAAGTCGTCGAATTCGCTTGCGGCATGGCACATCTACTCAAGGGCGGATACACCGAGAACGCGTCGACCGGGGTCGACGTCTACTCGATCCGTCAGCCGCTCGGACCCGTCGGCATCATCTCGCCCTTCAACTTCCCCGCCATGGTCCCCATGTGGTTCTTCCCCATCGCCATCGCGGCCGGTAACACCGTGGTCCTCAAGCCCTCCGAGAAGGATCCGAGTGCCAGCATCTGGTTGGCGAAGCTGTGGGCCGAGGCGGGACTGCCCGACGGCGTGTTCAACGTGCTGCAGGGCGACAAGGTGGCCGTCGACGAGCTGCTCGAGAACAAGAAGATCAAGTCGATCTCTTTCGTCGGTTCGACCCCCATCGCCCAGTACGTGTACTCCACCGGCACCTCCAACGGAAAGCGCGTCCAGGCCCTCGGCGGTGCCAAAAACCACGCCGTCGTCCTCCCCGATGCCGATCTCGACCTCGCCGCCGACGCCATGGTCAACGCCGGCTTCGGCTCCGCAGGCGAACGCTGCATGGCCATCTCCGCACTCGTCGCCGTCGGCAACATCGCCGACGAACTCGTGGCCAAGATCGCCGAACGCACCACACCGCTGGTCACCGGCGACGGCACCCGCGGGGCAGACATGGGACCGCTCGTCACCAAGGCCCACCGAGACAAGGTCGCCTCCTACGTCGATGCAGGCGAAGCCGCCGGAGCCACCCTCGTCGTCGACGGCCGCGGCGTGAAGGCCGATGGTGGAGAGAACGGATTCTGGCTCGGCCCCACCCTGATCGACCACGTCACCCCCGAGATGAGCGTCTACACCGACGAGATCTTCGGACCGGTTCTCTCGGTCGTCCGCGTCGACACCTACGACGACGCGCTCGAGCTGATCAACGACAATCCCTACGGCAACGGCACCGCCATCTTCACCAACGACGGCGGCGCAGCACGACGCTTCCAGAACGAGGTGGAGGTCGGCATGGTCGGCATCAACGTGCCGATCCCGGTTCCCATGGCGTACTACAGCTTCGGTGGTTGGAAGAACTCCCTCTTCGGCGACAGCCACGCACACGGCACCGAAGGAGTGCACTTCTTCACCCGAGGAAAGGCCGTCACCAGCCGCTGGCTCGACCCCAGCCACGGCGGCATCAATCTCGGTTTCCCTGAAAATAGCTGAGCCCTGAAAATAGCTGAGCCCTGAAAACAGCTGAGCGGAAGGAGCACACCATGGTTGCCAATATTTCGTTTCCTCGGTTTCTCAAGCTGGGCGGCGGTGCAGTCGAAGAGCTGGGCACGGTCCTGAGCGATCTCGCCGTATCGCGGCCCCTGCTCGTCACCGATGCGTTCATGGCGGGCAACGGATCGGCGGATCGCTTGATGCAGATCATGACCGAGGCCGGGAAGACGCCCGCACTGTTCTCGGGCACCGTCCCGGATCCGACCACCGATTCTTTGGTCGCCGGCCTCGAGGCGGTGCAGCAGCATTCGGCCGACTCGATCATCGGGTTCGGTGGTGGCAGTCCCATGGACACAGCCAAGGCGCTGGCCATTCTCGCGGTGCAGGGCGGGACGATGCGGGACTTCAAAGCACCCGTACTCTCGACCGGCCCGGCCCTGCCGATCATCGCCATTCCCACCACAGCCGGAAGTGGTTCGGAGGCAACCCAGTTCACCATCATCACCGATGTCGCCTCGGACGAGAAGATGTTGTGCCCAGGCCTGTCCTTTCTGCCGATCGCATCGATCATCGACTTCGAGCTGACGATGTCGATGCCGGCACGCCTGACCGCCGATACCGGCGTCGACGCACTGACGCATGCCATCGAGGCATACGTCAGCAAGAAAGCCAACCCCATCTCCGACGGTTTGGCGCTCAACGCGATTCGCACGATCGGCACGTCGTTGCTGCGGGCGTATCGAGACGGTGACGACAGACAAGCGCGGGAATCGATGATGCACGCCTCGACCCAAGCGGGCATGGCGTTCTCCAACGCAAGCGTCTGTCTGGTGCACGGTATGAGCCGGCCGATCGGTGCCCATTTTCATGTGGCACACGGGCTGTCGAATGCAATGTTGTTGCCCGCCGTCACGGCGTTCTCGATCGTGGGGGCACCGGCTCGCTACGCCGACTGTGCTCGTGCGCTCGGTGCGGCGTCGGAAAGCGATTCGGATCAGGTTGCCGGGGGCAAGTTGCAGGACGCGATCGTCACCCTCTGCCGTGAGGTCGAGGTTCCCACACCGGAAACGTTCGGGATCGACAAGTCGAAGTGGGACGACCTGTTGTCACTGATGGCCGAGCAGGCTCTCGCCTCCGGCAGCCCAGGTAACAATCCGGTCGTCCCGACGGCGGAGCAGATCGTCGATCTGTACCGCCAGGTGTACGCCGGGATCTAGGCCGAGTCACCGGGCACGCGGGCGGCCACAGTGTCGCGCCGCGTGTTTCGGCGTTGGACGAGGACTCCACCGATCACCGTCACTGCTGCAAGCACGGCCGACAGCAGAATCGAAGAACGCTGCTCCGGCCGCACCACCATCATGACCAGGACGAAGACGATGAACCCGATGGCCAAGTAGGTGAGCCACGGGTACAGCCACATTCGAACGGCGGGGCGTTCGCCGTCGCGGTCGAGTTGACGTCGCAGCACCAGTTGACTGCTGGCGATGGCGAGGTAGACGAACAGCGCGACGGCACCGGTGGTTGCCAGCAGATAGGTGAAGAGCTTCTCGGGCAGGATGTAGTTACCGACAACGGCGAGGAACCCGAGCACCATCGATGCAATCACTGCGATCCACGGCACTCCGTTGGACGTGATCTTCTTGACCGCCCGAGGTGCATCCCCTCGATCACCGAGCGAATACAACATGCGCGACGCGGTGTAGAGCGCCGAATTCAGGCAGGACGCGACGGCGGTCAGGATGACGATGTCCATGATGGTCTCTGCATGGGGAATTCCCATCTTGGACAGTACGTACTGGTACGAGCCCGTTGCTGGATCCAGTTCGTTCCACGGCACCAACGCGACGATGATGAAGATCGACCCGAAGTAGAAGATCGAGATACGCCAGATCACCGAGTTCGTCGCGCGGGTGATTCCCTTCGCCGGGTCCTTGGATTCTGCCGCGGCAATGGTGACGATCTCCGATCCCATGAACGAGAACATCGTGGTGAGCATTGCGGCTATCACCGCGCCGAAGCCGAGCGGCATGAAGCCGCCCGAAGCCCAGAGTTGGTCCACGCCACTGACTTCGGAGTTCGGCAGCCATCCCAGGATGGCTGCGATGCCGAGGCCGATGAAGGCGATGATGGCCACCACCTTCACCAGCGCGAACCAGAACTCGAATTCACCGTAGTTGCCGACGCTGATCAGATTGGTCGCGGTGAGGGCAACAACGATGATCAGTGCCCACATCCATTGCGCGCCGCCCAACCAGTTGGTCAGGATGGCGGCTGCGGCGGTCGCCTCGACGGGGATCACCAGTACCCAGAACCACCAATACAGCCAGCCGACGGAGAAGCCGGCCCAATGCCCCAGTGCGCGTGTGGCATACGTGGAGAACGATCCTGTGTCGGGGTTGGCGGTGGCCATTTCCCCGAGCATGCGCATCACCAGGATCACCAGGAGTCCGGCGAAGAAGTAGGCCAACAGCACCGCAGGTCCTGCGGTTGCGATGGCGTTTGCGGAGCCGACGAACAATCCGGCGCCGATCACTCCGGCTATCGAGATCATCGTTACGTGCCGCGGTTTGAGACTGGTGCCGAGTCCGTGCTCTCCGGTATCTGGCTTATCGGTAATTGCCATCCAGATAGTCCAACACAAGGTCCGGCATACCGCAGCGGGTGACCGAATTGTCCAGACAGTTAGTGGTACATACGGTCAGCTTATGAAAAGCCGCCTCCGGGCATACTGACGACATGAATGTCGACGCTGAGCGCTCCACGAACTCGATCACCATCGTCGGTGCCGGAATTGCCGGCGCGGCATGTGCCCGGGTTCTCCACGACGCAGCCGTGCCGTTTCGCATCGTCGACAGAGGACGCGCTCCCGGCGGACGGATGTCCTCCCCCGAGTTGCACGGACGACGCGTCGATCTGGGTGCCGGCTACTTCACCGTTCGGGATCAGGAATTCTCGACGGTGGTAGCCGACTGGGAGTCGAGGGGGCTGGCGCGCCAGTGGGCCAATACGTTCGGCATTCTCAAGCCCGAGACGGCACCGTGCACCACCACCGGCCCGGTTCGTTGGGCCACCCCGAACGGGCTTCGTTCTCTGGTACGAGACTTGCTGGGAGACTTCGACATCGAGGGATCCTCCGAGTTGACCGACCTACCTGACGGCCACGTCGTGGTGGCGATGCCCGATCCTCAGGCGACGCGACTGACCGCGGTACCCGACGCCGTCGAGTACGAACCGGTCATCGCGGTCGCGTGCGGATTCGAGGGGTTGAATGCGCCGTTCCGCGACGCGGCCTTCGTCAACGATCATCCCGATATCGCGTTCGTCGTCGACGACGGTGCCCGGCGGGGTGACGCTGCACCCGTGCTGGTGGTGCACACGACCTCGGAGCGTGCACAGCAGCATCTCGCCGATCCCGACGCGGTGATCGCCCCGGTTCTCGACGCGCTGCGCGAACTGTCGGTCGTCTCTACGGCACCCAGCTGGACGCATGCTCATCGATGGACGTTCGCAAAGCCTGCGTCGCAGCACGATTCCACTTTTGCGCTCGAGCAGCGCGACGGACGACTCGTCGGGTTCGCCGGCGATCAATGGTGTGCATCCGGAGCGCCCCGGGTGGAAAGCGCATGGCGTTCGGGCACGGATGTCGGTACCGAGCTGGTTCGTCGCCTTCAGGGATGACTTTTGCCCTGCGTCCACCTGAGACGCCGATTAACATCTCCCCCGTGCTGTCCGTCAAGTCGTACCCACGCGAATACATCGACGCCTGCCGTGCGCGCCTGGATTCTCAGCTTGCCGCCTATCGTGCGGTCGCATCGAATCGAACGACGACCACCGACGCGGACGAGGCGTTCGACGTCGCATTCTTCAACAATCTCGTGCTGACGCTCGAGGTGTATTTCTTGCACCGGATGCGTGGGCAGGAGAAGAAGAACGGCAATCCGCTCAACGAGGTCCGCGTGCTCGCCGCCTCGATGACAGCAGCCGAGGACGTCATGACCAGCGATCCGACCATAAACTTGGATCCTGCCAAGAGCATTCTGGGATACGCCGTCGGCGATCGAATCGCGCTCGACGAGGAGCGGTTCGTTGCGTTGGCCGACGCCTACTTCGCCGAGATCGAAGTCAAGTTCGGGCCACACCTTGCGCCCTAGCTGCTGACGAATCTCACCGTCTCGTCCAAAGGCGCTCGGTTGGTACGAAATCCGTTGATCGAGTGGGTCTCGTCCGGGTAGCCGAAGGAAATGCCGGCCACCACTCGCCTGGTGTCCGGGATGTCGAACCACTCGTGCAGAAACGGTGAGTAGGCCGCCAATGCTGCCTGCGCGATCGCCCCGAGACCCAGGCTCTGCGCCGCGAGCAGAAAGGTCTGCAGATACAACCCGCAATCGACAGCCCCGTAGACACCCAGATCGGCATCGGTGGTGATGATGGCCGCGTGCGGGGCGTCGAACAGCTCGTAGTTGCGAATGAACTGACGCGTCGTCGCCTCGGTGTCGGACTTGACCACACCGATGCTCTCGTACAGTGCACCGCCGCATTCGCGTCGCCGCGCGCGGTGCAGGGCGTTGTAGCTGGCCGGGAACGGAAAGTCCGGTTGCGGGACGCCGGATGCGACGTGCTCGACCAGTGCCTCGGAAAACTTCCGGGTGGCATCGCCCTCGGTGACGATGACCTGCCACGACTGAGTGTTCGACCACGATGGAGTGCGCTGAGCGGCCGCCAACAACTGCTCGAGCACTTCCCGAGATACCTGCTTCGGCAGGAACTGCCGGCACGAATATCTCTCGTCGAGTAGTTCTGTCAGCGCTTCGTACCGGGTCACGTCGTCCGCCTCGTGTCAGTGCTGTCGGGTGCGGATCGAAGGTAACACCACGGCCACGCCCGACGGTCATGCGCTGGACCGTCGGGCGGGCACTGCTCACTGCAGAGGAAGCAGGATGTCCTTCACCCGAGGGTCGGTCGCCAGAAATTCCTGCACCGCAGGGTCCTTGAACGCAGCGACGAGGTTCTTGATGTTGTCGGTATCTGCCCAACGGCTACCGATCGTGAGCTGTCCGGCAAACTCGTCCGGTGCCGGCGGTGCAAAGATCTGCTTCTCGACGGGGATGCCGGCCGCGAGGTAGTACTCGGTATAGCCCACTGCTGCATCGAGATCCGGCAATGCCCGTGACTGCGCAGCGAAGTCCAGCAGCGTGAACTTCAGGTTCTTCGGGTTCCCGACGATGTCCTTCTGCGTGGCCGTCGACTTGTCGACGGCGGGGTCGAGGGTGATCAGACCGGCCCGTTCGAGTACCCACAGACCCTGCGCCTCGTTGGCCGGATCGGAGTAGAGCGAGACCGTTGCGCCGTCCGGTAGTTGAGCTGGGTCCGAGTACTTGTCGGACCACAATCCGAAGCCCCAACGAAACACCGGGGTTGCGGCTTCTTCCTGAAAGTCGGGGTTGGATTCGAGTACCTGGCCGAGCCACAGCTTGTGCTGGTAGACGGTTGCCGCGACTTCCCCCTCGCTGACGGCGCGGTTGATGGTGTTGCTGTCTGCGAGTCCGCGGAACTCGACCGAGATGCCGTACTTGGGAGCGACCTGCTCTGCAACGAAATTCACGAGGGCCTGCTCGGACGCGTTCCCCTCGGCCGTGGCAACGACGAGCGTTGCACCCTCGGTGTCGTTGGCCGATGCCGTGTCGCCGAAGAACGCGATGCGGACAACCACGGCGAGGGCGATCAGCACCACGACGGCACCGATGATCCAGGGCGCTTTCCGACGGTTCTTCAGCTCGAAGCCGTGCGCTTCGGTGGACGTTGTCATGATGGGTTGGACCTTTCGAATGCGGTTCAGGCAGTGCGCAAGGCGCGCTGATGAGGTGTGGTGTAGCGAACAAGTGCATCGCCGACGAGCTGGACGGCGGCGACGGTGAGAATCAGAATGACGATCGTGGCGATCATGACGGTGTGATCGAACCGTTGGTAGCCGTATGTGACTGCAACATAACCGATTCCGCCTGCACCGATGGTTCCGGCAATGGCCGAGTACTCGATCATGGCAATGACGTTGATGGTCAGTCCACCGATGATCGACGGCACCGCCTCGGACAACTGCGTGGTGGTGACCTGCAAAGTGGAGCCACCCGACGCCCGAGCGACGTCGACCACCGACGTCGGAACCGAGCGCAGTGAGTTCTCGACGATGCGGGTGAAGAATGCAATACCCGCCAACGACATCGGCACCACAGCGGCTGCGATACCGATGTTTGTTCCGGTGATCCATCGCGTGACCGGAACCAGTGCAGCCATCAAGATCAGAAACGGCAACGACCGACCGATACTGACGATCCAGCTGATCGGAGCATGGAGCACCGGGTTCTCGAACAACCCGCCGGGGCCGAGGTTGAACAACACCGCACCGAGGGGCACACCGACGAGAACCACGATGAACATCACGATCCCGACCATCGTGAGGGTGTCGCCCAACGCGGGCAACAGCAGAGCCGGCAGTTCGTCTACCGGAACCTTGTTGCCTGCCGCGAGTACCGCGATCACGACGCGACCTCCAGGATCGGCTGCTCGGTATTCGTAGATCCGGACAATCCGAGAGCCGTGAGCGCACCGGGGACGCGTGGACTCAAGTGGCCACCTATGCCGATCGATGCGCTGCCGACAGCCACTCCGGCCACTACCTGCACGGAGGCTCCCAACAGCGCGACGGGCGCACCGAGATCCTGGCCCAGCCGCCCGATCCAGTCCTGCGGAACATCGGGCGAGTCGTAGGTGACGTTCCATTGCACGTCGCCGGCTGCCGCCTGTGCGTCGTCTCGCCTGGGGCGCAGCTCGTTGCCGAGCGCCGACGTGTGGTCGGTCAGCAGATCGACCAGCTTCCCGGATTCGACGATGCGGCCGTGATCGAGCCTGGCCACCGAATCCGCGGCTCGCAGAACGGTATCCATTTCGTGAGTGATGAACACGATGGCGAGGTCGAGGTCGCGACGAAGTTCGCGCAGCAACTGGACCACCGATTCGGTGGTCTGCGGATCCAAGCCGGAGGTGGCTTCGTCCGACAGCAGCACCGACGGCCGAAGCGCCAGTGCTCGCGCGATTCCCACTCGCTGGCGCTGCCCGCCCGAGAGTTGAAACGGATAGCGAGCGGCTTTGTCGGACAGCCCTACTCGGTCGAGAAGCTCTCCCACACGCCTGGTCGTCTCGGCCTTCGTGGCCCCCAGGAAGTCGAGGGGCAATGCGACGTTCTCCGCCACGGTACGACGCGAGAGCAGGCTCGACGACTGAAAAACGGTGCCGATGCGGCGGCGCGCGACTCGAAGCTGCTTGGCATTCAACTGCGCCAGGTCGTCTCCGTTGACGATCACCGAGCCCGAGGTGGGACGTGTCAAGAGGTTGATGCATTGGGCCAGCGTGCTTTTGCCGGCACCACTGGGGCCGACGACGGCCAGGATCTCGCCGGACTGCACCGTGAAATCCAGCCGGTCGAGGACGACGGTCGTGTTCTCCCCCGTCCCGTACGTCTTGGTCAATTGCGCTATTTCGATCATGCTCCGACGCTCTTTTCGCTGATGTGACGGCGCAACACTGAGGTATCGGGGCGCTGCTGACCAGCTATCGACTCATCACGATCCGAACTGTTCCCACCGGCCTTGGCCGTCGGTAGCGTCGCACCGCTGTCGATATCGAAGACAGGTCGTCCTGCCGAAGGAGTTCCCCCGTGTCACGCGAGATTCGTTTCAATGCCTTTGACATGAACTGCGTCGCGCATCAGTCCCCCGGTCTGTGGCGTCATCCGCTCGATCAGTCGTGGCGCTACAAGGAACTCGGCTACTGGACCGATCTGGCGAAGCTGTTGGAACGAGGATTGTTCGACGGTTTGTTCATCGCCGATGTCCTCGGCACGTACGACGTCTACGGCGGGAACCACGACGCGGCCATTCGGCACGGCGCGCAGATTCCGGTGTCGGACCCACTCCTGCTCGTCAGTGCCCAGGCCGCCGTCACCGAGCATCTGGGCTTCGGCATCACTGCAGGTACCGGTTTCGAGCACCCGTATCCGTTCGCACGTCGGCTCTCCACGCTCGACCATCTGACCAACGGCCGCATCGGGTGGAACGTCGTCACCGGTTACCTGCCGTCAGCGGCGCAGAACATGGGACACGACGATCAGCTGAAACACGACGATCGCTACGACCACGCCGACGAGTACCTCGAGGTGCTCTACAAGTTGTGGGAGGCATCGTGGGACGACGACGCGGTGATCCGCGATCGTGAGACCGGTGTGTTCACCGATCCGGCCAAGGTGCATCGAATCAGCCACCGCGGCAAACACTTCACGGTGCCGGGTATCCATCTGTCCGAGCCGTCACTGCAGCGGACGCCGGTGATCTTCCAGGCCGGCGCGTCGCCGCGTGGTGTACGGTTCGCGGCGCAGAATGCCGAAGCGATCTTTGTCGGCGCACCCACCAAGGAGATTCTGGCGCAGACGGTTTCGAACATTCGTCGAGCCCTGCGAGACGCCGGCCGCGATCCGTACTCGGCACGGATCTATCAGCTACTCACCATCGTCACCGATGAGACATCCGAACTCGCCCATGCCAAGCACGACGAGTATCGGTCGTATGCGAGTGCCGAGGGTGCGTTGGTGTTCATGTCGGGCTGGATGGGCGTCGACCTGTCGCGGTATGCACTGGACGAGCCGCTCGGCAACGTCGAGAGCAACGCGATTCAGTCGTTCGTCGCGTCGTTCCAGTCGATCGGGGCCGACGGCAAGGAATGGACGGTGCGCGATATCGCCGAGTGGGGCGGCATCGGCGGTGCCGGTCCGCGCATCGTCGGCTCCCCCGGCGATGTCGCCGACCAATTGCAGGAGTGGGTGGACGAGACCGATGTCGACGGATTCAATCTCGCCTACGCGATCACTCCGGGGACATTCGAGGATGTGGTTCGATTCGTCGTCCCGGAATTGCAGCGTCGCGGTGTCTATCGCACCGAATACACGTCGGGCACATTGCGCCACAAACTCTTCGGCAAGGGAGACCGACTGCCCGAGGAACACCGGGCACAGCAGATCGTTCGGGAGGTCAAGAGCCACCGCGCGCAGGCGTGACCCCCGATCGGACGCGGCCCTGAATACCTTCCGACTCGGATGCGTCGGGAGGTGTGCGCATCCGTACCAGAACATGTGCACGCTCGTTCGATGCAGTTGAACCGTCTCGGGCTTGGATGAATTCTGTCGCCCCACTCGACCGAGAACAACTCTCCGTGGGGTACCTCGCGAGGTCACTGTCGCCCTCCGAGTCTCAGTGCCGCTGCACATCGGCGGCTCAGCCATTTCGACAGGAGTGCCATGACCGACTCACCGGTGGAAGACGTACACGCCATCCAAGAACTCAACGCTCGTTACAACTTCGCGGTGGACGAAACCGACGGTCCTGCCTGGGCTGACTGTTTCACCTCCACGGGCGTGTTCAACGCCCTCCTTCCGGGCCAGACCCCTACTGGCACAGAGGAACTGATTCGCTTCATGCCCATCGTCACCGAGGCATTCGGGCGAATGCACCACCTCACGACCAACGAGATCATCACGGTGAGCGGCAACGAAGCCACTCAGAAGTGCTATCTCCTCTTCTTCTCGGCGAAAGACGGACGCACCGAAGGGACGATCTGCGAATACAACGACGCGCTCGAAAAGACGGACAGCGGGTGGAAGTACTCGCGCAGGGACGTCACCGCGCACACCAAGATCGCTGACTTCACCGCCGTCACCGAATCCGTCTGACCACTAGCGAAACGAAGAAGGACGATCATGGATTTCGAAGACAAGGTAGTTCTGATCACCGGTGCAGCCGGCGGCATCGGCCACGCTGCGACGAAGGCGTTCGCCGAACAAGGTGCGACGCTGGTGTTGGTGGATCTGTCACTATCGGCGCTCGAGAAGATCGCCGCCGATCTGGGCCTCCCCGAGAACCGACTGCTACTCGTCGCAGCCGATGTCAGGAGCGAGAGTGAAGTCGAAGGATACGTCGCCGGTGCCACAACGCGGTTCGGCAGGATCGACGTCTTCTTCAACAATGCGGGCGTGGAAGGTAAGACCGGAGCCCTGGTCGACACCGACGCCGAAACCGTGGACACGATCCTCGACGTGAACGTCAAGGGATCGTTCTTCGGCATCAAACACGTCCTGTCGACGATGGTCACACAGAGGTCGGGTGCCATCGTCAACACGTCGTCGATGGCCGGATTGATCGGCTTTCCTGCCCTCGGTGTGTACACCGCCTCGAAGCACGCTGTGATCGGCCTGACGCGCGTGGCTGCATTAGAAGCAGCAGACAGCGGTGTTCGAGTGAACGCAGTGTGTCCCGGTCCGGTGAACACTCGCATGATGCGCGGAATCGAAAACGGCCTGTCAGCCGACAACCCCGAGGCAGCGAAGTCTCAGTTCGCCGACAGCACCGCGATCAAGCGGTACGCCGAGCCCGAGGAGATCGCGAATGTTGTGCTCTTCCTGGCCTCGGACAAGGCGTCCTACGTCACCGGAAGCATCTTCACCGCGGACGGTGGCATGACCGGAATGTAGTCGTCGGCGCTCACCGCCCTGAAGCAGACAGTGCGCGGGGCGGTGAGCACGTCCCTCGATGTCACGACGACAGAGATGCGGCTCGTCGACCGAGGTATTCCGAAGGCAGACAACCTTTGTGCGTTCTGAAGACACGATTGAGATGCGACAGGTCCGCGAAACCCCACCGAGCTGCCAGGGTGGACATCGACGTCGGCCGGGTCGCCGAATCGAGATCTGCAGCGCACGCCTCGACTCGCGACTTCATGACAGTTCGGGCATACGAGAGGTCGGTCTCCTCGTACAGCTGGTGGAGCTTGCGTACGGAGATGGAAAAGCGCCGCGCGGTGTGCTCGGCAGGCACCGATCCAAATCGAATCTGTTCTGCCACATAGGTGTTGATGGCGGCTCTCGTCTCGGCTCGGATGCTCCGGCCGTCGACGGCCTCTTCTTCTCTGCTCGATCCGGCCGCTGATGCGATGAGAGTGAGCAGTGCCGAATTGGTGGCGAGGACATCTGCGCGCCCCATTCGATCGGCTCGCTGCCACACCGCAGTCATCGCGGCACCGGCTACGTGCGCAGACGCATTGGCCGGAGAGAAAGATACTGCGGTTCTCCCGTTCGAGTCCGTGATCAACGGTTTCAACATGCCGTTGGGGACCTTCATCGACAGCACTCTCCACCTGCTCCGGTAATCGAGTCCGAACGGTCGAGTTGCATCGAACAACGCGAAATCGCCTGCGTTCACGACACACGTCCGGCCTGCCTGACTCCCGACACAGGTGCCCTCCAAGACCAGATTCACGAACGTCACGTCCTCCGTGGTTCTCGCTACCTCTGATCGCCCGTGAATATGGAGTTGAGGCTCCGACGCGATTTCCGCAAGCCGAATGGATCCGACCGGCGCGGCGCGAACCCACCCGATCATCCCGCCGGGTGTCGACGAGGCTGTCGGGTCTGCGGCCGGGCGGCGGGGAAACAACGGTGTGAACGCGTCGCAGATTGCGTCGCGCCAGTAGCCGAATTGATCGGTCACCGGCAGGTCTTCGGTCGTCCAATGCTCCATGGTCAAGCCTCACCCGTATCGAAGTTCGCGCTCGTCCCACCGATCATGCGGCGCTGCCGTTTCCGTGCCGTTGCACGTGAGGCGTCGACGAGTAACCGTCACCTCACGCAGCCGACGGACCGGATGTGAAACACCGTGAGCATGGAGGGGCAGCCGTGAAAAGCTCGTGCCGTACACGGGTAGATACGGACGAGGTCGACTGTGACCGATGATGACCGGTGGACCGAATCAGGGACGACGACACCTGTGGCCATTCGATCGAGGGTGGGCGCAGAGGGGTTCGAACCCCCGACCGCTGGTGTGTAAAACCAGAGCTCTACCGCTGAGCTATACGCCCGAGTACCGGTGGCCTGGGGACAACCCCGGGCCACCGGAACGCTTGGAGAAATTTATCGTGTCTGATCTCTAACTACAATTCCCCAGGTCAGCTCACCTGTGCGAGCGCCTCGGACCACGATGAGCTGTCTCGGGCTTCCCCGGGACCGTTCATTTCGGCGAATCTGATGATTCCGGACTTGTCGACCACGAACGTTCCGCGATTGGCGAATCCGGCGCTGTCGTTGAACACGCCGTACGCCTGAGCGACTTCACCGTGTGGCCAGAAGTCGGACAGCAGCGGAAATGTGTAGCCCTGTTCTGCGGCCCAGATCTTGTGGGTCGGAGGCGGACCGACCGAGATCGCCAGGATCGCGGTGTCGTCGTTCTCGAACGTCGGTAGCTCGTCGCGCACTTTGCACAGCTCGCCCTGGCACGTACCGGTGAAAGCCAGTGGATAGAACACGAGCAGAACGTTTTTCACGTTCCTGTACGACGACAACGTGACCAGTTGGTTGTTCTGGTCCTTGAGGGTGAAGTCGGGCGCAACCGCGCCAACCTCGATCGGCATCTAGAACCGTCTTCCTGTGTCGAGCATCTCCCCTACCGCTTGGTGGCAGGAGTCTTGGGCTGAACCAATCGACTTCCGATCCAGTCGCCGAGATTTGCCGCAGAGGTCTGCGTCAATCCTGCGGTCGGGGCGGATTCGGCAATCTCGCTGGGTTCGACATGACCGGACATGCCGGTCTTGGGGCTGAGGACCCACACGATGCCATCGTCCGAGAGCGGACCGATTGCATCCATGAGCGCATCGACCAGGTCACCGTCTCCGTCGCGCCACCACAGCAGCACAACATCGATCACCTCGTCGGAATCCTCGTCGAGGGTCTCCCCACCGATCGCATCTTCTACGTCGGCGCGCAGATCATCGTCGGTGTCCTCGTCCCAGCCCAGCTCCTGTACGACCATGTCGCGAGTTATGCCAAGTTTCTGAGCGTAGTTCTGAGCGTCCGCCGCGGCGACCACGGTGGTGACCTCCTTGAATTGTGGGTGCAGTAGACAAAGCGAACAGTGTTGAAGCCGTTCGCGCAAGCTGACCGCGCCGAAATTGAGTACATAAATTTCTACTGGTGGGTATTGGACCTCTGTACTACCAGAACCAACAAGATGTAGCAGGATTGGGGAGGAATCACGAGAACGAGGAAAGTAGACCGCCGTCACAGGGGCGGGTCTACCGGGACCGGGCGCCACACCGAGCGTCCGCCACATTGAGGAGTGCACACGTTGTCCGAAGTGAACAGCGGCGAACGGCAGAACACATCGTCTGCAGGCAAGAAGGGTTCGGACGGCCGGGTCCGCGTCATCCGTGAGGGTGTCGCGTCGTACCTGCCCGATATCGACAACGACGAGACCAACGAGTGGATCGAATCGTTCGACGGCTTGCTGGAGAGGTCCGGCCCCAACCGCGCTCGCTACCTGATGCTCAGGTTGCTCGAGCGCGCCGGCGAGCGCCGGGTTGCGCTGCCGTCCTTGACGTCTACGGATTACGTCAACACGATCCCCACCGAGAACGAGCCGTGGTTTCCCGGCGACGAGTCGATGGAACGCCGCTACCGTGCCTGGATCCGCTGGAACGCGGCCATCATGGTGCACCGCGCGCAGCGTCCCGGCGTCGGCGTCGGAGGACACATCTCCACGTACGCGTCCTCCGCGGCGCTCTACGAGGTCGGCTTCAACCACTTCTTCCGCGGCAAGGATCACCCGGGCGGCGGCGACCACATCTTCATCCAGGGTCACGCCTCCCCCGGCATCTATGCCCGCGCGTTCCTCGAGGGCCGCATCCCGGCCGAGCGCATGGACGGCTTCCGTCAGGAGGCAAGCCACGAGACCGAGGGCGGCGGACTGCCGTCGTACCCGCACCCGCGTCTGATGCAGGATTTCTGGGAGTTCCCGACGGTGTCGATGGGCCTCGGCCCGATGAACGCCATCTACCAGGCTCGCTTCAACCATTACCTGAACGACCGCGGCATCAAGGACACCTCCGATCAGCACGTGTGGGCGTACCTCGGCGACGGCGAGATGGACGAGCCGGAATCACGTGGACTTGCGCACGTCGCTGCGACCGAGGGTCTGGACAACCTCACGTTCGTCGTCAACTGCAACCTGCAGCGTCTCGACGGCCCGGTGCGCGGTAACGGCAAGATCATCCAGGAACTGGAGTCGTTCTTCCGCGGTGCCGGCTGGAACGTCATCAAAGTCGTTTGGGGTCGCGAGTGGGACGCGTTGCTGCACGCAGACCGCGACGGCGCGCTCGTCAACCTGATGAACACCACCCCAGACGGTGACTTCCAGACCTACAAGGCCAACGACGGCAGCTACGTCCGTGATCACTTCTTCGGCCGCGATCCACGCACCAAGGAGCTCGTGAAGGATCTGTCCGACGACGAGATCTGGAACCTCAAGCGCGGCGGTCACGACTACCGCAAGGTGCACGCTGCCTACGCAGCCGCGATGTCGCACAAGGGCCAGCCGACGGTCATCCTGGCGCACACCATCAAGGGCTACACCCTCGGCAAGCACTTCGAGGGCCGTAACGCCACGCACCAGATGAAGAAGCTCACGCTCGACGATCTCAAGACGTTCCGCGATCTGCAGCACATCCCGATCTCCGACGAGGAGCTCGAGAAGGATCCGTACATGCCGCCGTACTACCACCCCGGTGCGGATGCTCCCGAGATCCAGTACATGCTCGATCGGCGTGCCAAGCTCGGCGGATTTGTCCCTGAGCGGCGCGTCGACGTCAAGCCGCTCCCGCAGCCGAGCGACGACACGTACAAGACGCTCCGCAAGGGCTCCGGCAAGCAGGAAGTCGCCACCACCATGGCGCTCGTGCGCGTGATGAAAGAGCTGTTGCGAGACAAGGAGATCGGCCACCGAATCGTGCCGATCATCCCGGACGAGGCCCGCACGTTCGGCATGGACTCGTGGTTCCCGTCGCTGAAGATCTACAACCGCAACGGCCAGCTGTACACCTCGGTGGACTCGGAGCTGATGCTCGCCTACAAGGAGAGCTCGGTCGGCCAGATCCTGCACGAGGGCATCAACGAAGCCGGTTCCACATCGTCGTTCACCGCGGTCGGTACCTCGTACGCCACGCACGGCGAGGTCATGATCCCGCTGTACATCTTCTACTCGATGTTCGGTTTCCAGCGCACCGGCGACGGCCTGTGGGCTGCCGCGGACCAGATGGCTCGTGGGTTCGTCCTCGGTGCCACCGCGGGTCGCACCACCCTGACCGGTGAGGGTCTGCAGCACGCCGACGGTCATTCGCTGCTGCTGGCGTCGACCAACCCGGCGGCCGTGGCCTACGACCCGGCGTTCTCGTACGAGATCGCACACATCGTCAAGGACGGTCTGCGACGGATGTACGGCGGCACCGAAGGCGTGGAAGGCTTCGGCGGCGAGAACATCTTCTACTACATCACCCTCTACAACGAGCCGTACGTGCAGCCGGCCGAGCCGGAGAACCTCGACGTCGAGGGCTTGCTCAAGGGCATCTACCGGTTCGCTGCTCCTCAGGAAGGCGACGGACCCGAGGCGCAGTTGTTGGCGTCGGGCGTCGGCATGGTCTCGGCCCGCAAGGCCCGAGAGTTGCTGTTCGAGGAGTGGGGCGTGCGCTCGGCCGTCTGGTCGGTGACGTCCTGGGGCGAACTGCGCCGCGACGGCGTCGACGCCGAGCGGGAGTCGCTGCGCAATCCCGGTGCAGACAAGCGCGTTCCGTTCGTCACCTCGGCGCTCGCCGACGCCAACGGCCCGGTCGTCGCGTCCTCCGATTGGATGCGTGCAGTGCCGGACCAGATTCGCCAGTGGGTTCCGGGCGATTACGTCACCCTCGGCACCGACGGCTTCGGGTTCTCCGATACCCGTCCGGCCGCGCGTCGGGTGTTCAACGTCGACGCCGAGTCGATCGTCGTCGCCACGCTGTCCGCTCTTGCAGCATCCGGTGAGATCGACAAGTCCAAGGCCGTCGAGGCCGCGGAGAAGTACAAGATCGACGATGTCACTGCAGCTCCGACGTCGTTCGCCGATACCGGTTCGGCGTAGGTTCCACGCCTGTTCGGCCGACCCCCGTCCCACGTCGCGAAGCATGTCCGTCGCGATAGGGGCGGGGGTCGGGCGTAGGTTCTCCCTATGTCCGATGCGAAACCCGACCCACCGGGCAGCGCGTCCGCACGCGATGTGTCCCGACGCGACGCCTATCGCGAAGCGTTGCGCGATTCGTTGACTCGCGATTCCCTGACGTCGGACAACGAGGTGCACCTTCCGGTCGCCTCACTTGCACCCTCCCGCCAGAAGCGCGATCCTCTGCCCGACGCTCTGCTGCGACGGGTCAAACAGTTCTCCGGCCGACTCTCGACCGAGGCCGTGACGACGATGCAGGGCCAGCTGCCGTTCTTCGGCGATCTGGACGCGGCCCAACGTGCGAGCGTGCAGTTGTTGATTCAGACAGCCGTCGACAACTTTCTCGAGTGGCTGAAGAATCCCCACAGCGACATTCGCTTCTCTCTCGATGCCTTTCAGGTCATCCCCCAAGACCTCGCCCGACGCCTCACCCTGCGCCAGACGGTCGACATGGTCCGCGTGGCGATGGAGTTCTTCGAGCAGTGGCTTCCGGCTCTCGCACGTAACGATCAGCAGTTGGTCGCCCTGACCGAGGCCGTGTTGCGGTACGGACGCGAGCTCGGCTTCGCGGCCGCATCGGTCTACGCCAGTGCCGCCGAGTCTCGTGGAGCCTGGGACACCCGCCTCGAAGCCCTCGTGGTCGACGCCGTCGTGCGCGGAGATACCGGCTCGGACATGCTGTCCCGCGCCGCCACGTTGAACTGGGACGCCACCGCGCCCGCCACTGTGCTGGTCGGCACTCCCCCCGACGATCGGGGTGTGTCCGTCGTCGGAACCGTGCACGCGGTGGCGCAGAAGCACGGGCGCGCAGCACTGGCCGTTGTTCAGGGGACGCGGTTGGTCATGGTGGTCAGCGGCCAGATCACCGATTCGTCTGCCCACCACGCATTCATCGACGACATGCTGCAGAACTTCTCCGACGGGCCCGTCGTCATCGGTCCCACCACCCGCACTCTGGGAGCGGCGCACTCGAGCGCCCTCGAGGCGTTCGCCGGGATGCAGGCCGTGGCGGGTTGGCGGGGCGCACCGCGCCCGGTGCATGCGGGCGAGCTGCTACCCGAGCGTGCGCTGCTGAACGACGGTGCAGCGATATCGGCGCTGAACGATCATGTGGTCGTTCCGTTGGCTGCGGCGGGTTCCGGATTGGCCGACACGCTCGATGCCTACCTGGACTGCGGCGGCGCCGTCGAAACCTGCGCACGGCAGCTGTTTGTTCATCCAAATACCGTCCGTTATCGCCTCAAGCGCATTGCCGAGGTAACCGGGCGCGATCCCACCAACCCGCGCGATGCGTACGTGCTCCGAGTTGCAGCAACAGTAGGAAGGTTGGCTCGAACCCATCACGAACCGCCCCATCCTGCCCCATTTGTCACACAGGTCACATTCGGAGAAGTAGTCACGTAACGAGCAACCACCCTCCGGCGATAGCGGATCCCCACGAGGCGATTTGTAGGGTTCCCACAAATTGCTTGTCGAGAGTTCATCGAGCGCGACATCACTCGGACGGGCCCCGACAGTGTTCTCTTAACCCTGTGATTGCGTTGCTTGCGCCCGGTCAGGGCTCCCAGACTCCCGGCATGCTGCTGCCTTGGCTCGAATTGCCGGGTGCGGCAGACCGCCTCGCCCTGTGGTCCAAGGCTTCCGGCCTGGACCTCGTTCGCCTCGGCACCACGGCCACAGCCGAGGAGATCACCGATACCGCGGTGACACAGCCGCTGGTCGTGGCGTCCGCTTTGCTCGCTTTCGAGGAAATCGCAGCCCGCGGCCTGTTCCCCGAAGATGCCGTCATTGCCGGACACTCCGTGGGCGAGCTTGCTGCCGCGGCCATCGCCGGCGTCATCTCCTCCGACGACGCAGTCTCCCTCGCCGCGGTTCGTGGCGCTGCTATGGCCAAGGCCTGTGCGCTCGAGCCGACCGGCATGTCTGCCGTCCTGGGCGGCGACGAGGCCGCCGTCCTCGCCCGACTCGAAGAACTCGACCTCGCCCCGGCCAATGTCAACGCCGCCGGGCAGATCGTCGCAGCCGGCCTGCTGACCAAGCTTGCCGAGCTGGCCGAGAGCGCGCCCGAAAAGGCCCGGGTTCGCGCACTGCCGGTCGCAGGCGCGTTCCACACCAAGTACATGGCGTCGGCGGGCGACACCGTTGCCGCCGCCGCTGCTGCCATCACGCCATCGGAGCCGTCGCGGACCCTGCTGTCCAACTCGGACGGTCAGCCGGTCACCTCGGGTGCCGACGCACTGAACAAACTTGCTGCACAGGTCACTCGCCCCGTGCGATGGGATCTGTGCAACGCCTACCTGCGCACCGCGCAGGTCACCGGACTTGTGGAACTGCCCCCGGCAGGCGCACTGGTCGGCATCGCCAAGCGTGAACTGCGCGGCGTCGCCAACCTCGGCCTGAAGACACCGGCGGACATTTCCGCACTGGCCGAGCTCGGATAGCTCGGCAACCACACCGCAGTCTCAGCACTGCGGATCTACTTCCACTCCCCGAGTGGCAGAAATGCACAACCGCGTCTCGAAGCACATGACTTCGGCGTTCGACACAGAAGAGAAGGGACCCACAACAGTGGCCAGCCAGGAAGACCTCATCGCCGGACTTGCAGAGATCATCGAAGAGGTCACGGGCATCGAACCGTCCGAGGTGACCATCGAGAAGTCCTTCGTGGACGACCTCGACATCGACTCGCTCTCCATGGTCGAGATCGCAGTGCAGACCGAGGACAAGTACGGCGTGAAGATCCCCGACGAGGACCTCGCAGGTCTGCGCACCGTCGGTGACGCCGTCAACTACATCCAGAAGCTCGAAGCGGAGAACCCCGAAGCCGCAGAAGCTATCAAGGCCAAGCTCGACGACTCCGCGAGCGAGTGACACGGCCCATGACCAACCCATCCACCGCCAACGGACGCTTCCCCAGTGTCGTCGTCACCAGCCTCGCTGCGACCACGTCACTTGCGGGTGACGTCGATGCCACGTGGAAGGGTCTGCTGAACGGCGACAGCGGAATTGCAACTCTGGAAGACGATTTCGTCGCCGAGTACGACCTGCCCGTGCGGATCGGCGGACACCTCGCGGTGAACCCGCAGAGCCTGCTCTCACGGGTCGAGATTCGTCGCCTCAGCTACGTGGAGCAGCTGGCCACCGTGCTCGGTCGTGAGGTATGGAAGAACGCCGGGACCCCCGACGTCGATCCTCTCCGCCTCGGTGTGTCGATCGGTACCGGCCTCGGTGGCGGCGATTCGCTGATCGACGCCAACGACAAGATGAAGGCCGGCGGCTACCGCAAGGTGTCTCCGCTCGCCGTTCAGATGGTCATGCCGAACGGCCCCGCAGCGGTCGTCGGACTCGAACTCAAAGCGCAGGCCGGCGTCATCACTCCTGTCTCGGCCTGCTCCTCGGGATCGGAAGCCATCGCTCACGCATGGCGAATGATCGTGATGGGCGACGCGGACATGGTCGTCACCGGCGGCGTCGAGGGATACATCGACGCGGTTCCGATCGCCAGCTTCTCCATGATGCGGGCGATGAGCACCAACAACGACAATCCGAAGGGTGCCTCACGTCCGTTCGACAAGGATCGTGACGGCTTCGTCTTCGGTGAAGCGGGTGCGCTCATGGTCATCGAGACCGAGGAGCATGCCAAGGCTCGCGGCGCAACGATTCACGCCCGCCTGCTCGGTGCCGGAATCACCTCCGACGGGTTCCACCTCGTGGCTCCCGACCCGGAGGGCAAGGGTGCCGCGCGTGCGATGCAGCGCGCCATCGAGACCGCAGGCCTGCAGAAGTCCGACATCACCCACGTGAACGCCCACGCAACGGCAACTCCCATCGGAGACACTGCCGAAGCGCTGGCAATCAACAAGGCCGTCGGAAATCACGCAGCGGTGTACGCACCGAAATCCGCTCTCGGCCACTCGATCGGTGCCGTCGGTGCCCTCGAGTCGGTTCTGACGGTGCTGGCAGTGCGCGAGGGAATAATCCCTCCCACACTGAATTTGGAGAATCAGGATCCCGAGATCGATCTCGACGTCGTCAAGGGCGAGCCCCGCGTCGGACAGATCGATTACGCGATCAACAACTCGTTCGGATTCGGTGGGCACAACGTAGCGCTCGCCTTCGGAAAGGCGTGATGGACTGAGTCGATCGTTTCGACTCAGCGAATCCCGCTCTCGCAGTGCATGATCCGAACCGGGGACCGTTCCTCGTGAACGGCCCCGGTTCGGGCCTCGCCCCCACGGGGGCCCTGAAGAAGGACAAGCGATGACAATTCTGGCTCCCGTCACTCGATCCGGTACTTCTACCGATCCCCGCGATCCACTCGCCCGCCTCGAGAACCTGTTCGACACCGGAACCACTGTCCCCCTGCACGATCGGGACAAGTCCGGCATTCTCGCGGCCTCCGGTGAGATCGACGGAGTCCACACCATCGCGTATTGCTCCGACGCCACCGTCATGGGTGGTGCCATGGGCGTCGACGGCTGCAAGCACATCGTCGCCGCCATCGATACCGCCATCGAACAGCGCGCTCCGCTCGTCGGCGTGTGGCACTCCGGTGGCGCTCGCCTCGCCGAGGGCGTCGAAGCTCTCCATGCCGTAGGACTCGTTTTCGAGGCCATGGTTCGAGCGTCCGGCCTCGTCCCCCAGATTTCCGTCGTCCTCGGCTTCGCGGCCGGCGGTGCCGCCTACGGTCCTGCGTTGACCGACGTCGTCATCATGGCTCCGGAGGGACGCGTGTTCGTCACCGGTCCCGACGTCGTCCGCAGCGTCACCGGCGAGCAGGTCGACATGGCCTCGCTCGGTGGCCCCGACACTCATCACAAGAAGTCCGGTGTCTGCCACATCGTCGCCGACAGCGAGATGGACGCGTTCACCCGCGCCCGCCGTCTGGTGTCGATGTTCTGCGAGCAGGGCGAATTCGACATCGCCGCCGCCGAGCACGGCGACACCGATCTCCGGGCGTTGATGCCCGAATCCAACCGTCGCGCATACGATGTGCACCCGATCGTCCACGAACTGCTCGACAACGTCGAAGGCGAATCGACGTTCGAGGAGTTCCAGGGCGGCTGGGCCCGCAGCATCGTCATCGGTCTCGGACGCATCAGTGGCCGCACGGTCGGCGTCATCGCCAACAATCCCATTCGCCTCGGCGGCTGCCTCAACTCCGAAAGCGCCGAGAAGGCAGCACGTTTCGTGCGGTTGTGCGATGCATTCGGCATTCCGCTCATCGTGGTCGTCGACGTTCCCGGATACCTGCCCGGTGTCAGCATGGAATGGGAAGGCGTCGTACGTCGCGGAGCAAAACTGTTGCACGCCTTCGCCGAAGCGACCGTTCCTCGCGTCACCCTGGTCACCCGCAAGATCTACGGCGGTGCGTACATCGCCATGAACGCCCGCGCACTCGGTGCCACTGCTGTGTACGCCTGGCCCGGCTCCGAGGTCGCCGTGATGGGCGCCAAGGCAGCCGTCGGCATCCTGCACAAGAAGGCACTCGCCGCCGCGCCCGACGAAGAGCGTGAGGCACTGCACGATCGCCTCACCGTCGAACACGAGAGCATCGCCGGTGGCGTCGAGCGCGCCGTTGCCATCGGCGTCGTCGACGAGGTCATCGAGCCGAGCAAGACTCGCAGCACGGTCACCAAAGCACTCGCGGCTGCTCCCGCGGCACGGGGCAACCACAAGAACATTCCGCTCTGATCGTCTCGGGGTGCCCCGCCGCCTCGTGTAGTGCCACCCCG